>CABUWB010000259.1 GCA_902495025.1 uncultured Eubacteriales bacterium | reverse complement strand
GCCCGAATGTAGAACAAACCACAATGGTTCACGGGCGGCAGGTTGCCGCCCCTACGGTAAATCCATACGTTATTGATTTGAATGTTGAGGTGTTAATTTACACCGATAAACTCTAATTTATCTTGATTTATCCATTAAATAATACTCGTTCAAAAGCAATAGCCCCATTTTTGGAATACATGTATTATATCTGGGGCATTTATTTACTTAAACTACAGTGAATCTCTCTAATTAAAAAGTATTTTCTCTGCAATTTTTTCTGCTGTTTTGCCGTCTGCACTGTTATCTGCCGACAATCTGAGGGCAAAAATAACGGTATCATTTTTGTTTTTATAAATACCTATGTACCAGCCGTTTTGGGTTTTGCCGTTTATCTGTCCCGTACCTGTTTTGGCATAAAGGCTGTCATTTACCCTCATTGAATTTAAAACGGTCTGTATATTTTTCTCTTTAAAGCCAAACTCATTAAAATAAAGTCCCTTTAAAAAATGAACCTGTTCAAGTGGAGATATTTTAAGCGTGTTTTCAAGCCAGTAGTTATCTCTGTCAATGCCTGCCGACTGATTGCCGTAGGAGGTCTTTTTCAGAAAGGCATTTATCTGACTGTTGTCAAGCTGTGTGTCCAGCTGTTGGAAATACCAGTTTACGCTGTATTTCATCGCACTGTCAAGGGTTTGTGCTCTGTTCCATTCCACAAAGGGATAATTTGTCGCAGTAGCAGGGTAGAGATTGTTTTCTTCCGTAATTATGCCGTTTTCAAGTGCATTAAGGGCAATTGCGGTTTTGTAGGTGGAGTTAGGTGAAACACGCTTTCGGCAAAGCTGTTCATTATATATTATATATTTATCATTTGCTGCGGAGTATGCCGCAAAGCAGCCGTCAAAGCCTGCAAAATAAGAGCTTAAATCAACGTATTCGGCATTATGTATTTGCCCGCTGTAATTATCTGATGTATATCCAAAGGCATTTATACAGCATACCGATACAAGCGGCAGAACCATGGCAATCACAGCGGCAGCTCTGCTTACAGGCTTTTTGTGTAATGCCAATTGCATAATGCGTGCTTTTACGTCACGCTTGGAGCCTGAAATGCTGCTGATTAATGGCAGAGTTTTTCTGTCAGAGGCAAAGGCAATTATTGTATCGGCGTATGTTTTTGTATTATTTAATAATGAAATACAGCAGTGGTCGCAATAAATTTCCAAATCAAGCCTTATATTTTTTTCGGCATACTGTATTATGGGGTTAAACCAGTAAATACAGCCGACAATACCCAGCATTACATTTAACAATATATCCTTATGCTTATGGTGTATCAGCTCATGATAAAAAATACAGCGCATGTTCTCTGTCGGATATTCAAGCACATATGATGGTACAGCCACATATTTTTTAATTATGCCAAAGGAAAAGGGAGAGGCTATGTTATCACTTACATAAAGCTCTGCCTTTACGCCAAGCTCCCTGCGGCAGTTGTCAAAAACAGGGTTAATGCAGCTTTTAAAGGTGCGTGCCTTTTTTGCAAGCATAATGCGTCCTATGAGCAAAAGGGAGAGCTTAATGGCAATACCCGATGTCCATATTGCAGTAAAGAGTGTACCATATTTATTTACGGACAGATATAAATCCTTAAAATCGGAATTCAGTGCCGTATTGGCTGTATTTGTGTACAGTGTATCTGTATGTACAGCGCTTGTTGGTATTGAATAGTGCAGCGGAATTATCTGCGGCACAAAAACAAACAAGGCGCAAACAATAAACATTATGCAGGAAATATACCTGCAAAGCGACGGAATTTTACTGCCGTAAGCCGTTTTAAGCAAAAGGTAAAGCATAAAATAAAGCGAAAGTATAATATTGCACCAAATAAAATGAAGCATAAACATAACCTATTCCCTCTTTTGCAAAATATCCCTAAGTTCCTGTATATCCTCATCTGTGAGCATATCGTTTTCCACAAAGTTCATTATCATTTTGCTTACAGCTCCGTTATAAAAGCGGTTTATAAAGGAGCGGCTTGCACAGCTTACATATTCCTCCCTGTTTACGGACGGAGAGTATATAAAAATTCTGCCATCCTTGGTGTGGGATATAGCACCCTTTTTTTCAAGCCTTGAAATAAGGGTATGTATTGTGCGGTTATTCCAGCTTGTTTTTCCCTCAAGTGCGTCAACAATTTCGTTGGTTGAAACAGGGTGCCTGTCCCATATTATTTTCATAACCTCCAGCTCTGCATCGGTTATTTGCGGAATGTTCTGCATAAAATCACCTCATAATATTACATTTGTAATAAAATTATAAATTCTCCATAAAAATTTGTCAATACCTCTTGACAAATTAATATTACACTTGTAATATATAAATGCTACAGCTGTAATATTAATGAGAAAGGATTTGACATTATGAAAAAATTTTTATTGCTTATTGTTTTGGGACTTGTTGGAGTGTTTATGGCTGCCTGCTCGGAAAATGTGGATTTTGAGCCGCAAACAACTGTCGGCAATACTGCATCTGCCGTAAATAATACGGCGGAAAAGATAATATCTGCCGATTACAGCGCCGAGTTTAACGGTGTAAATGGCTGTGCAGTGTTTTACAGCCCTAAAACGGAAACCTATACTGTCTATAATGACGAAATGAGCAATACAAGGTATTCGCCATATTCAACCTTTAAAATTATAGGTGTGTTGGAGGGGCTTAACTGTGGTGTGCTTACCTCGGAGCAGACAAAAATGAAATACTCGGGGGATACATATCCCTTTGAAAGCTGGAATAAAGACCTTACGCTTGCTGAGGCATTTAAATCCTCGTGTGTATGGTATTTCCGACAGGTGATTGACGGTATAGGTGAACAGAATATGCAGACGGCGCTTAATAAGCTGGGATACGGCAACTGTGACATAAGTCAGTGGAAGGGCAGTGGTGCCAATGAGCAGGAGGATTTAAACGGATTCTGGCTTGGCTCGTCGCTTAAAATCTCGCCTGTGGAGCAGGTAAGGGTGCTTTCTGATATATTTGAGGGTAAAACCGACTATACGCCCGAGCAGCTTGCGGTGCTTAAAAATGTTATGAAAAGCGACGCCGATGGAGTTTACGGCAAAACAGGTACGGGAAAGGAGCCGTCTGCGTGGTATACGGGCTTTTACGAAAATAACGGTGAGAAAGTGTATTTTTCAGTCTATATGCAGGATAGCTCTGCCGAAAATCTGGCAGGTGCAGCAGCAAAGGAAACTGCTTATAAAATTATAGATAAATATTACAGATAATGTAATTTGTAAAATAAGAAATTGCTGCATTCAGGAAGGAATGTTTTAAGGGAAAATTAATGTAAATTAGAGTTTAGCGGTGTAAATTAACACCTAAACATTTCAATCGTAGGGGCTGGCCGTATTGCTTTGCAATACTGCTCGCCTATGCAACCTGAGGTGGATTCTATATCCG
>CABUWB010000258.1 GCA_902495025.1 uncultured Eubacteriales bacterium | reverse complement strand
GAGGCGTTTGACCCCGACCCGTTTGTACTTAAAATGAAGGAGTACGGTTTCCCTGCTGCTATTTACGAAAAGGATTCGGAGTATGATGAGCAGTACCAGAGGGACAGTATTTTCAAGGAAATATTTTCATAATTTTCAAGGAGTGCGTGTTTTACGCACTCTTTTTTGCAACAAAAAAAGCCGACGGTAAATCAGCTTTTTAGTCATTTAATGTATGAAGAACAAGCGAATCGTCCTCGGTGGAGTTATTTGCCTTAATTGCACGTATAAAACTGGTGCAGAAATCAAGCAGATACACAGCCAGTACAGTAAGTGCAACAACCTTGCCATATGAAAGATAGTAAATATTTACTATAGATTCAATAAACGGCTGGAAGAAGATAAACGTACAAAGCGACATTGCACCCCAGCACAGGGAGCTTTCAAGGCAGATAACACCTCTGTAATTAAAGCGCTTGTTGTCATAATTCCACCAGAAGCCGCCAAAAAGACGGGTCATAATTTTTGCGGTAACAATTTCAAGAGTGGTTGCCATAACCATACCGCATATAAAAATTGCTATGTAATTGTTTGAAATGGGCCGCAGAATAAAATAAACCGATAATGCACCCAAGCCGTATATTGTACAGAACGGACCACGAATAAAGCCCCTGTTGGTGATAGCCTTATTTTCATAGGTCATTACTATACATTCAAATATCCAGCCGAAAAAGCTGTATAGAAAAAAGCAGTTTAAAAAATAATAAAAGCTCATATCAAAGCCAAATCTGGATAGCATAACTTCACCTGCCCCATTGCATAATCACTTTAAAATTAATAATACAACATATAAGTATAAAAATCAATAGAAATTAATGTAAATCATATTAAATTTAGGTTACAGAAAGCAAACGTTGTTAGCACTCTTTTAAAGTGAGTGCTAAAAAATGCTTGACTTTTTCTCCCTGTGATATATAATTATATTTATAAAGAAAAGAGAAATAAAACTAAGGAGATGCTAATAATGGAAAAAGGTAATTTATCTATCACAAGTGAAAATATGCTGCCAATTATTAAAAAGTGGCTTTATTCTGACTCGGATATTTTTATAAGGGAGCTTGTCAGCAACGGCTGCGACGCTATCAGCAAGTTTAAAAAGCTGGTGCAGATGGGCGAGGCACAGGCAGACGAGGGTGAAAGCTATCGTGTTGATGTAACTGTTGATAAGGACGCATCTGTTATCACCGTATCCGATAACGGTATCGGTATGACTGCCGATGAAATTAAGGAGTATATTACAAACATTGCTTTTTCGGGTGCAAGCGACTTTGTAAACAAGTATAAGGATAAAATGGGTGAGGCTAATGACATTATAGGTCATTTTGGTCTTGGCTTTTACTCTGCTTTTATGGTAGCTGATAAGGTACAGATTGACTCCTTAAGCTATAAGGACGGCTCAAAGGCGGCACGCTGGATATGCGAGGGCGGCATTGAGTACGAAATAGGCGAGGAAAGCGACAGAGTAAACAGAGGTACAACCATCACCCTCTACATAGGTGAGGACGGCAAGGACTTTCTTGACGGCTGGAAATTAAGGGAGGCACTTACAAAGTACTGCTACTTTATGCCTACCGAAATTTACTTTACCGACCTTGTACAGGAAAGAAAGGACGCCGAGGAGGCTGAAAAGCACGCAGCAGAGCATCCCGACGAGCCTGTCGAGCCAAAAACGGAGCAGGCAATAAACGATACTGAGCCACTCTGGCTTAGAAAGCCTTCGGATTGCAGTGATGATGATTATAAAAAGTTCTATCACACAGTATTTACAGATTATAACGACCCTCTGTTCTGGATTCACCTTAATATGGACTACCCATTCAGATTAAAGGGTATACTTTATTTCCCTAAGCTTAAGCATGATTTGGAGGCTATTGAGGGTCAGGTTAAGCTGTACAACAATCAGGTGTTTATTGCCGATAATCTTAAAGAGGTTATCCCAGAATTCCTGCTGCTTTTAAAGGGTACGCTGGACTGTCCCGATTTACCTCTTAACGTAAGCCGCAGCTTTTTGCAGAATGATGGCTACGTTACCAAAATAAGCAAGTACATTGTTAAAAAGGTTGCCGACAAGCTTAATACACTCTTTAAGAAAAACAGGGAGGAATACACAGGCTTCTGGGACAACATCAACCAGTTTATCAAGTACGGCTGTTTAAGAGAAAACGAGTTCTACGACAAGGTTAAGGACTCCCTGCTTTACAAAACAACCTCGGGCGATTACGTAACCCTTACCGAATATACCGACAGAAATAAGGAAAAGGCTGAAAACAAGGTATTCTATGTAACAGATACCAAGCAGCAGGCACAGTATGTAAAGCTGTTTAAGGATAACGGTATGGAGGCTGTTGAGCTTACAACAAGGCTTGATGTGCCATTTATCTCCTACCTTGAGGCGTATGCAGGTGCAGGTGTCAGCTTTGTGCGTATAGACTCCGCTGCCGATATGCTTAAGAAAAAGGACGGCGAGGCTGTAAGAGAGGATACTGTAACCGCACTTGCAGACCTGTTTAAGGAGAGCCTTGGCAAGGAGGTAAAGGTTAAGGCAGAGCCTCTTATGGCGCAGGACGTTTCCGCTGTTATAGAGCTTAGCGAGCAGGCAAGACGTATGCAGGAGATGTCCGTAATGTACGGTATGGACACATCTGCTTTCCCAAGTGATGAAACTCTTGTGCTTAACTCTGACAACAATGTTGTTAAGCTGCTTTTGCAGATGAAGGACGACGAGAGCAAAAAGGACGAAACAAAGCTCATCTGTGAGCAGGTTTATGCACTTGCCACAATGAGCAACAAAACCCTTGATGCCGACGAAATGACAGCCTTTATTTCAAGGAGCAATAAGATACTTGAAATGCTGGCAGAAAAATAATAAATTGCAATCCCCTCGGGCTTAATGCTCGGGGGATTTTTTTATGCAGAAAAAATTTTTTATAAAAATACTAATTTCCTATTGACTTTGTATGAATTATATGGTAAAGTATCTGCAACGGTAAATCATATCAATCCTACTCACAAGGTATGGAAATGTATTCTGACAAAAGGAGGGAGCTTTAATGAAACATTTTAAAGCATGGCTGCCCTTTGTGGCAGCTTTAGCGGCACTTGCAGCGGAGTGCCTTATAAAAAGCAGCGTAGCACAGGGCGGAGTAAATTATTACTTTTACCTATCGCTTATACTCGCAGCTTTAACGCTGGCGGCAGGCATTGTAAGCTGTTTTAACAAAGCCTTTGCAAAAAAGGCTGATTATAAGGGCTGCTTTTACATGGGTGTTATACTGCTTGTTGCATTTATAAACCTTTTTACTGCAAAGCTGGGGTGGCTGCCGGTTATTTATTTTCCCGCACCGTCAAAGGTAATAGGCGTAATAATTGAGGACAGGGCAATGATACTTAAATGTCTTGCTTATT
>CABUWB010000257.1 GCA_902495025.1 uncultured Eubacteriales bacterium | reverse complement strand
CAAATTTGTCTTATACGCAATGTATTCAAACGTACCAACATTTAATTTATATGCAATGCAAAAATGATATTATTGGTTACGTAGGGGCGGATTCCATATCCGCCCTAATTTTAGCATATCCTCATTGCTAACGGGCGGCAGATTGCCGCCCCTACAATTATGATGTTGGTCTGTTATTTTACTTCGTTAAACTCTAATTTATCTTATACAAGTTTAACCTGATGGAAAGTCTTTTTGCCTTTCTGTATAAGTACTGTATCGTCCTTAAATAAATCGGGTGATACGACAAAGCCGATGTCAGGCACCTTTTCCTCGGCAACCTTTACGCTGCCCTGCTGTACAAGGCGTCTGCCCTCGCTCCTTGATGGGATAAGCTTGCACTTTTCAAGCAGCTCAATAATCTGTAAGCCCTCGCCGTACTCGTCCTTTGCAATTTCGGTAGTAGGGATTGAGCCGCCTGCAGCACCGCCTGCAAAAAGAGCCTTTGCTGCAGTTTCAGCCTTTTTAGCCTCGTCCTCGCCATGTACAAGTGCGGTAAGCTCGTAAGCAAGTATCTCCTTAGCTCTGTTAAGCTGGCTGCCCTCCCACTTATCCATTTCGTCAATCTGTTCAAGTGGTAAAAATGTGAGCATTCTAAGGCATTTAAGCACATCGGCGTCGCCCACGTTTCTCCAGTACTGGTAAAAATCGTAAGGTGAGGTCTTGTCGGGGTCAAGCCATACAGCTCCCGACTGTGTTTTACCCATCTTTTTACCCTCTGAGTTAAGCAGCAGGGTTATAGTCATTGCATAAGCGTCCTTGCCGAGCTTACGTCTTATAAGCTCAGTACCGCCGAGCATATTGCTCCACTGGTCGTCGCCGCCAAACTGCATATTACAGCCGTAGTCCTTAAACAGTGTGTAGAAGTCGTAGCTCTGCATAATCATATAGTTAAACTCCAAGAAAGAAAGACCCTTTTCCATTCTCTGCTTATAGCACTCGGCAGTAAGCATTCTATTTACGCTGAAATGTGCGCCTACATCACGCAAAAGCTCGATGTAGTTGAGCTTGGTAAGCCAGTCTGCGTTGTTAAGCATAATTGCCTTACCGTCTGAAAAATCAATAAAGCGGGACATCTGCTTTTTAAAGCACTCGCAGTTGTGTGCAATGGTTTCCTCTGTCATCATCTGGCGCATATCCGTTCTGCCCGATGGGTCGCCTACCATGGCTGTACCGCCGCCGATAAGCGCTATTGGCTTGTTGCCTGCCATCTGTAAACGCTTCATAAGGCATAAAGCCATAAAATGACCTACGTGCAGCGAGTCGGCAGTAGGGTCAAAGCCGATATAAAAGGTAGCCTTGCCGTTGTTGATAAGCTCCTTGATTTCGTTTTCGTCTGTAAGCTGTGCAAGCAGACCTCTTGCTTTTAATTCGTCAAAAACCGTCATTTTAATCCTCCTAAAAATAAATAAAAAACGGATACCCCGACCCAAAGGACGGAATACCCGTGTTACCACCTTAATTTACAGATATTGCTGCCTGCCTCTCTCCCCTTTAACGGAGGGCTGACCCGATAAAGCTCCGCAGCTGTAGCTTACCCTTGTATGTGCTGTACCCCTTGCACCAAGCGGGATACTCTCTGTGTTGTAACCATACGGGCTGTTGGCTGTTTCATAGCCTTTTGCAATATAATGAAATGATAGCACAAGAGCGTTTTTTTGTCAAGTAAAACACAAAAGACAGGGGACGGTTCTTTATCTTGACATAAAACTATGATAATTAATTCGGTTAATCAAAAAAGAGAGATAACTGTCATCTGTCAAAATACATTTAATAAATACTTCTTTTTGATTGTATCATAGACGTAAGCTAGTGTAAATAATTAAATTGTGCATGTCAGAACAAAATATTAATAAATGGATATGATTATATTATCATATAGCCACTAATAGGGAATTATCGTTTATACTTAGGAGTGTGTTTTTACAGGTGATAATGACGGGTGATTTTTGCTCAATCTAATCTTGATTTATGGTCTTAAATGGGGTACAATATACAGATATTAATACTACGGAGGAAAGATATGTCAGCTTTAATTGATTTATTTTTTACCTTTGCACGCATAGGTGCGGTAACCTTTGGCGGCGGCTATGCAATGCTGCCTATACTGCAAAGGGAGATTGTTGAAAAAAGAAACTGGGCGCAGGAGGACGAGCTGCTGGACTACTATGCTATAGGTCAGTGTACCCCGGGCATAATAGCGGTGAATACGGCAACCTTTATAGGCTACAAAAACAAGGGTGTTGCAGGTGCAATAAGTGCAACGCTTGGGCTAATATTCCCCTCGCTTGTAATAATTATGATAATTGCGGCTTTTATACAAAACTTTGCCGATTTGGACATTGTGAAGTATGCGTTCTGCGGCGTGCGTGTATGCGTATGCGTGCTGATATTTGATGCGGTATTAAAGCTGTGGAAAAAGGCTGTTGTGGATAAAATTACGCTTGTTATTTTTCTGCTTGTGCTTGCGCTTGCAACCTTTACAAGCGTACCCGTTACAGTGCTTGTGCTTGCGGCAGGCGCACTTGGCGGCGTTATAAAGGGACTTATTAGCAGAAAGGACGGTGCTGAGAAATGATACTTTTACAGCTTTTTATACGTTTCTTTCTTGTGGGACTTTTTGCTGTGGGCGGCGGTCTTGCAACCCTGCCTTTCCTTTACGAAATGGCAAATACAACAGGCTGGTTTACAGCTGCGGATATATCAAACCTTGTTGCCGTATCTGAGTCAACCCCCGGCCCTATGGGCGTTAATATGTCAACCTATGTGGGATATATAACGGCAGGTATACCGGGTGGTATTATCGGCCCTCTCGGGCTTGTTACGCCGTCTGTCATAGTTATAATTATTGTGTCAATTTTTCTTAACAGGTTTAAGGAGAGCAAAACCGTACAGAATGTGTTTTACGGTCTGCGCCCTGCCTCGGCTGCGCTTATAGCATCTGCGGGGCTTGGTATTGTAAAGTTGGCGTTTATAGGCAGCGAGTTCAATATGGCGGTGTTTACGTCAAAAAGCTTTATTGTCAGCGCAGTTACAGCTGTTCTGCTTTATATCGCAGTTAAAAAGATTAAGCTGCACCCTGTTGTGTTTATTGCAATTTCGGCGGTTATCGGTGTGGTTTTTCAAATAAATATTGCTTAATTTGTTCAAAAACGAGGAATATTTTTTCCGCCTTGCGGCATGACTTTTTTTATGATATTGTTAATAGGTACAAGGGAGTATATCTGTGTGGTATACTCTCCTTTTTTTATGTTTAGAATAGGAGTAGATAAACACTGATTTAATGAAGGCAAAAATAAATTTACAAAAAAACTGGCGTTCCGAGTCATTTTTTTCTGCGAAAAAACTATAAAATAGAGTAAATCTGTAGTTTTTTCTTGAAAAAAACGACAGCATCCACTGGTTTTTT
>CABUWB010000256.1 GCA_902495025.1 uncultured Eubacteriales bacterium | reverse complement strand
CTGCACTTTACAACATTTGCTATGTACACATCATCCAGCGTAAGGTTAATTGCAAGCAGCATTTTGTCAAGCAGCTGACCTGCTGCACCCACAAAAGGAATACCCTGCATATCCTCGTGGTAGCCGGGCCCCTCGCCAACAAGCATAATATCCGCAGTGCGGCTGCCCTTGCCTATAACAACATTTGTGCGTGTTGCAACAAGAGGACATTTTGTACAGTTATGGCAGTATTTTTCAAGCTCGTCCCAACTAATCATAATATCACCCGATTTCAGAATTTAGTGTGAAAGCCATGGGGCATAAGGCTTTTTACGGAAAATACCTCTATGTCGTCGCTGCCCGATAAAATTATTTCGCCGTCAGGCATAAATTCCTCAATAACCTGTCTGCACATACCGCAGGGAAAGGTTTTTTCGCCCGAAGATGACACAATCGCAAGCTTTGTAAAGCTCCTTTCGCCCTCGGAAACAGCCTTGAATATGGCGCACCTTTCGGCGCAGACGGTTGCACCATAGGAGATATTTTCAATATTGCAGCCTGTGTATATTTTGCCATCAGCGGCGAGCAGCGCAGCGCCTACCTTAAAATTGGAGTAGGGAACGTAGGCGTTTGCCATTGCCTGCTCTGCGGCTTTAATCAGTTTTTTGTTTTCACTCATAATATCACCTTGTAAGTCCAATGGAGTTTAAAATATTATCCTGCTTTGCAAACATTACCTTTTCTTCCTCGGACGTCATGTGGTCATAGCCAAGCAGATGCAGCATACTGTGTGCAGTTAAAAAACCAAGCTCACGCTCAAGCGAGTGACCGTATTCCTCCGCCTGTGCCTTAGCCTTATCAATGCTTATTATTATATCTCCAAGGTATATTGTGCCGTCAATTGCGTTTATATCCTCGGTATTAAAATCTATAAGTGGAAAGGACAGCACGTCCGTAGGTCTGTCAATGCCCCTGTGTTTTTTGTTAAGATAATGTATGGTTTCATTGTCGGTGAGGGTAAAGCTTATCTCTGCGTCCTCCTTTATGCTTTCGCTGGAGAGTGCAGCGGCGGCAACAGTTTTTATAAGCTCCTCATCAAGGTTAAAGTTAGTATCGTTTTCAAATAAAATACGCATAATATTACTCCTTATTAGCTTCCTTGGGATATGCCACTCTTTCGTGATACATACCCTTGAATATTTCAAGAAAGGCAGCGCCTATTTTGTCCAAATCGTTTATTGTAAGTCCGCTTTCGTTAAGCTGACCGTCGTTAAGCTTGTCCTTTATAAGGGTTTTTATAAAGTCTGCAACCTCTGGCTCCGTCATACCCTTGGATATGGAGCTGCGTACTGCTGCCTCAACCGTATCGGCAAGCATAATAACGGCAGATTCCTTTGTTTTTGGCAGTGAGCCTTTGTATCGGAAATCAGCCTCATCGGGCTTTTCAATGCTTTCATTTTCCTCTGCGAGCTTACACTGCTTGTAGTAGAAAAATTTGACAAGCGTTGTGCCATGGTGTTCTCTTATAACATCGGTTATTATGTCGGGCAGCTTGTGCTGCTTTGCAAGCTCCACTCCGTCGGTTACGTGGTTCATAATAATTTTGGCACTGTCGTATGGCAGCAGTTTGTCGTGTATATTGCTGCCGTGCATATTTTCCGCAAAATACATAGGTCTTGCAAGCTTGCCTATATCGTGATAGAATGCACCCGCCCTTGCAATATTGGGGTTTGCACCTATGCTGTAGGCTGCTGCCTCTGCAAGGTTGGCGGTTATAAGGCAGTGGTGATAGGTACCCGGTGCCTCAATCATAAGTCTGTGCAAAAGTTTCTGGTTTGATGAGGTCAAATCCTGCAGTTTATAGTCGGTAACAATGCCAAAGGCACTTTCAAGCAGGGGGATAGAGCCTATACATATTATTATGGATACAAGACCTGATAAAAACGCATATAACGAGTATGTGAAAATGTAATTCTTCCAGTAAAGGTTGAAAAACATCTGTATACTTATCATAATTATTGCAAACACAAGCGAGCCTGCCATGCCGCAGAAAAGTATTTTGTTGCGCTCGCCTGCAAGACGAAAGCTGACACTTATAACACTGCCGCAAAGCCAGAAATACACAAGGTAGGATAAATCACCCTTGTAAATAAGCATGGTTATAAGGCTTATAAAAATATTCATAAAAAATGAAACAGATACACCGTAAAGTATTGCTGTAAGCATGGTAAAGGCAAGTACGGGCACAAACATATATGGTATTTCACCCATAAAATGTGTAATGGTGATAACAAGCATATACATTGTAAATATAAGTACGGAGTTTTGTAAATGCAAATAAAGCTCCTTATGCAGTGAATAAATGTAGCTGCAAATAAGCACAAAAAGAACAAAGAGCAATATGGCCACACCGCAAATCTGTGCTGCGTTCTCCTTTAAGCCCTCTTTTTTGAGAAAGCCCGAGCTGTCAAGCAGGGCTTAAATCTCGTCGGTTATACCCTCGCCCTCAATTTTCTGATTTGCAAGCACCTTGACAGGCTCAACCTCCGACTCCTTATCATCTCTTGCCTTTTGGGTTGCCTCGGTATCTACAATAAGGTTAGGCTTTAATGCCGAGGATATTATGTTAAATGCCGTATCCGTACCGATGCCGTCATACTGCAGTACGTTGACAGAGTCCTTTACGGAGGCGAGCGTGGTATCAATATTTTCAGCTCTTACACCTTGGTCAAGAGCATTTTTTGCAATGGCAAGCACCTTTGCCTCAAAGTCGCTGCGCTTTGCAACAGGCAGGCTCATAATATAATCATACTGCGTCTGCGTAATAAAAATATTTTCCGTTATGCCTGCAGGAGCTGTACCCTCTGCAAAAACATCCGTAAAATCCTCGGTATCCAGCTTGTCAAAAAAGGCATTAATTTCACCGATAACAGCGGTATCAACCGAGGAGTCATGGTTATAAACGTCGGGTACACTGCTCCATGCCTCGCTTATAAGGCGCTGTGTTGCAATTTCGTTAATTAAATCTGTCGGGGCAAAAAAGTCCCTGTCGGCAATGGTATTTGTGCTTATATTGTAGCCATGCTTAATGTAAGCGCCGTTTATAATAAATACAAGGGTGCTTATAAAAGCGGCTGCAAGCAGTATTGCATTTGTAATTAAGCGTGAGTGTTCACGACATTTTTCTGCTGCCGTTTTCAGCTTTTGTATCAATAAAATCCCTCCATTTAAGGCAGAGTATTATTTACTTCTTTTCTGTTCAAACTTTTCATAAGCGTTAATAATTTTTTGTACAAGCGGATGTCTTACAACGTCCTTATTTGTCAGCTTGCATATAGATATGCCGTCAATGTCGGATAAAATGGAGGCAGCCTCGGTCAGACCCGATTTTTTGCCTTTTGGCAGGTCAATCTGTGTAACATCGCCGGTTATAACCGCCTTTGAGCCGTAGCCAAGCCTTGTAAGAAACATTT
>CABUWB010000255.1 GCA_902495025.1 uncultured Eubacteriales bacterium | reverse complement strand
CTCTTTACGACTCAAACAACATTACCATAGAGGGTGAAACAGGTCTTGCCTTTACCGAGGACGTACGTGCAAGGTTTGAGGCAATGGGCTGGCAGACACTCTACGTTGAGGACGGCAACGATATGGCTGCTATCGGCAGGGCTATTGACGAGGCTAAGGCTGAAACTGAAAAGCCATCTCTTATTGAAATTAAAACCGTTATCGGCTACGGCTCACCAAATAAGGCAGGCTCAAACTCATCTCATGGCGCACCTTTGGGTGAAGAAGAGGTTGAGGCTACCAAAAAGAACCTTGGCTGGGATTATGAGGAAAAATTCTTTGTGCCTGACGAGGTAAAGGCGCAGATGAGTGAAATAACCGCCAAGCTGGAGGATAATAAGGCACAGTGGGACAAGCTGTATGCAGACTATAAGGCAGCATATCCCGAGCTTGCTGCAGAGCTTGAGGCTTGGATTAAGGACGATTTTGCACTTGCGCTCAAAGATGATGACTCATTCTGGAACAATGACGAGGAGTGCGCTACAAGAGATTCCTCAGCTAAAATTTTAAATAAGGCGGCAGAGATTATGCCTAACCTTTTCGGCGGCAGTGCTGACCTTGCACCTTCAAACAAGTCTGTTATGAAGGGCAGGGACTACTTTACCGCAGATACTCCAAACGGCTCAAATATTCACTTTGGCATAAGGGAGCTTGCAATGACGGCTATTGCAAACGGTATGCTCCTGCATGGCGGTGTAAGGGCTTATATTGCTACCTTCTTTGTATTCAGTGACTACGTTAAGCCTGCACTCAGAGTATCGGCTATTTCCAAGCTGCCATTAATTAATATATTCACACACGACAGTATCGGCGTAGGCGAGGACGGCCCTACACATCAGCCAATTGAGCAGCTTGCCTCATTCAGAAGCACGCCCGACTGCCTTGTGTTCAGACCATGCGACACAAATGAAACTGCTGCTGCGTGGTATACAGCACTTACAAGAAAGAATATGCCAACTCTTATGGCATTTACAAGGCAGAAAACCAAAAACCTGCATATTGACGGACGTGAGGCGCTTAAGGGCGGCTACATTGTGCGTGACAGCGACAAGGTTGATGTTATCATTATTGCAACAGGCTCCGAGGTTGGTATTGCTTATGACGCTTATGATATTCTTAAGGAAAAGGGCATTGGCGCAAGGGTTGTAAGTATGCCTTGTGTTGAGCTGTTTGAGGAGCAGAGTGAGGAGTATAAGCAGAGCGTACTGCCTAAGAGCATTACAAAGAGAATTGCTGTTGAGGCAAGCTCCGACCAGAGCTGGTACAGATACGTAGGTATTGAGGGCGAAATTGTGGGTATGACACAGTTTGGTCAGTCTGCACCTTACTCAAAGCTGTTTGCACACTACGGCTTTACTGCCGAAAATGTAGCATCTGTTGCCGAAAGGGTTGTAAACAATGGATAAGCTGCAAAAACAGATAGATTTTCTTATTGAAATTGATAAGCTCAAGAGCATTTTCAGACAATCACTGCTTGCCGACGGCAGCAGGCACGAAAATGATGCGGAGCATAGCTGGCATTTGTGTATGTATGCCATAGTGCTTGAGGAATATGCACAGCCTGGAACGGATATGCTGCGTGTGCTTAAAATGATGCTTGTGCATGACCTTGTGGAAATTTACGCAGGTGATACCTACCTGTATGATGAAAAGGGCAACGAGAGCAAAGCTGACAGGGAGCAGGCGGCGGCTGACAAGCTGTTTTCCACACTTGGCGAGCAGGGCAGCGAGCTGCGTGCACTGTGGGAGGAATTTGAGGCGTGCGAAAGCGTTTCATCAAGGTTTGCCAACGGCTTTGACCGTATGCAGCCCGTAATGCTCAACTATGTTACAAAGGGTAAAATGTGGCTTGAACATAAGGTGCATAAGGCAGACGTTATTAAGCGTAATTACCGTCTGCTTGACTATGGACACCCAAAGCTTGTTGAGTTTTTTAATAAAATTGTTGAGGACAGCGTTGAAAAAGGCTATCTTCTGCCATAAACCAATAACTGCCATATAATTTTTTGTGTGGCAGTTATTTTTTGCTTGCAAAATACCCCTAGGGGGTATATTATATAGGTATAAAGATTGTGGGAGGTGTTTTAATGGCTGATAATAAATGCTGCTGTACGCACAAAACAAAACAGCGCAGTGAAAAGGAATTTAAGGATTTAATTAACCGTTTAAGCCGTATAGAAGGGCAAATTCGGGGCATAAAAAATATGGTGGAAAGAAATGCCTACTGTACCGATATTCTCATTCAGGTTGCCGCCGCAAATGCCGCACTTAACAGCTTTAATAAGGTGCTGCTTGCCAACCATATCAAAACCTGCGTTACAAATGATATTCTGGACGGTAAAAACGAAACGGTTGATGAGCTGGTAGAGGTACTGCAAAAGCTGATGAAATAAATTAGAGTTTATAGCAGTAATATTAACAACCGTAACATTAAAACCAATATCTTATGGGTTTTAATCGTAGGGGCGGATTCTATATCCGCCCTAAGCCACGTAATATAGGTATCGATGGGCGGATATAGAATCCGCCCCTACAAGTTAATGTTAGGTAAAATGTTTATTTGTTTAATTTGATGTTATAATGAAAAGCAAATACACCGATAAACAATAATTTTCATTCCATACGGAGGTAAAATATGAAACAATACACAATTACGGGCATGAGCTGTGCCGCCTGCAGTGCTCGTGTTGAAAAGGCGGTATCAAAGGTAGAGGGAGTAACCTCGTGCTCTGTAAGTCTGCTTACAAACTCAATGGGTGTTGAGGGCACAGCAAGCGACAGCGATATAATAAATGCTGTTGAGGCGGCAGGTTACGGCGCAGCGGTAAAGGGTGTACAAAAGCAGCAGGAAAGCAGAGATGAGCTTGCTGACAGGGAAACACCCCTGCTTAAAAAGCGCCTTATATATTCCCTTGGCTTTCTTATAGTGCTTATGTATTTTTCAATGGGACACATGATGTGGGGCTGGCGCATACCGTCATTTTTCAACGATAACCATATCGCAATGGGACTTGTGCAGCTTTTGCTTACAGCCGCCGTTATGGTGATTAACCAAAAATTTTTTATAAGCGGCTTTAAAGGGCTTATAAACAGGGCGCCTAATATGGATACGCTTGTTGCGCTCGGCTCGGCGGCGGCATTTATATACAGCACCTATGCGCTTTTTGCCATGACCGATGCACAGGTAAAGGGCAATATGGAGCTTGTTATGAGCTATATGCACGAGTTTTATTTTGAGTCGGCGGCAATGATTTTAACGCTGATAACCGTAGGTAAAATGCTGGAGGCACGCTCAAAGGGAAAAACGACGGACGCAATTAAGTCGCTTATGAGCCTTGCGCCAAAAACAGCCGTTATAATAGAAAACGGCGAGGAAAGGACAGTGCCGATAGAGCAGATTAAAAAGGGTGATATTT
>CABUWB010000254.1 GCA_902495025.1 uncultured Eubacteriales bacterium | reverse complement strand
ACTTGTAGGGGCGGATTCCATATCCGCCCGAATGTAGAACAAACCACAATGGTTGACGGGCGGCAGGTTGCCGCCCCTACGGTAAATCCATACGTTATTGATTTGAATGTTAGGTTGTTAATATTACTGCGATAAACTCTTATTTAATTAAAAAGGGCAGACACAAAATCCGCCCTTGAACTTTCATCAAATAATTTCCTTATCGATAATTGCAAGCACCTCGTCAACCTTAGCCATTTCCTCAACAAGCTGCTCCTCCGTAATAATGAGAGGTGGGCAAACAAAAAACATATTTTCGTGTGAGTAGGTCATAAAACCTCTTTCAGCAAGCATACCGATAATCTTGCCCATAATGCCATCGGGGTCTTTGCCGAAAGGTACAAGCGGTTCCTTGGTTTCCTTGGAGCGTACAAGCTCAATTGCCGCAAAAAGACCAATATATCTTACATCGCCCACGCAGTTGAACTTAGCCTTTTCCTCCTCCAGCTTTTCACCGAGCACCTTGCCTACCTTGTTTACATTGTCAAGAATGTTGTTATCAAGGTAGTAGTTTACACAGGCAACACCTGCTGCACATGCAAGAGGGTGAGCACTGTATGTAAGACCGCAGGAGAGAACGTGGTCGTCAAAATAAGCTGCAATTTCCTTGCTTACAACACAGCCGCCAAGCTGAACATAACCGCAGGTAACACCTTTTGCAAAGGTAACAATATCAGGCTGTACATCAAAGTTTTCAAAGGCGAACATCTTGCCTGTTCTGCCCCAGCCAGCCATAACCTCATCACAAATCATAAGTATGCCAAACTCGTCGCAAATTTTTCTTACGCCTGGAAGATAGCCCTTAGGTGGAATAATAACGCCGTTGGAGCCTGTAATGGTTTCCATTACGATAGCTGCGATATTGTCGGGATTTTCGTAAATAATCTGCTCTCTGAGCTTTGTTAAGTAATATTTTGTGGCTGCCTCCTCGCTCTCAAACTCAACAGCCTCACGATAGATGTAAGGTGTGTTAAACTTGATAAAGCCGGGAACACCTGGTTCAAGAGGGAAACGCCTTGGCTCGCCTGTAAGGTTGCCTGCACCAAATGATGAGCCATGGTAGCTCCTGTAGCGTGAAAAAATCTTCTGTCTGCCTGTATACATCTTTGCAATCTTGATTGCATTTTCGTTAGCGTCTGCACCTGCGTTTGTAAAGAATACCTTACCCATGTTGTCGGGCATAAGGCTGATAATCTTTTCGGCGAGCTTAGCTCTGGACTCGGTTGCAAGTGATGGACCTACAAAGCAGAACTTGTCAACCTGCTCCTTGATTGCCTCGTTAATAGCCTTGTTGCCATAGCCTAAGTTGAGGTTTACAAGCTGTGAGGACATATCGGAGTATCTTTTGCCGTCATAGTCCCAGTAGTAAATGCCCTCTGCCTTTTCTACGGGTGTAGGGTTAATGTTGCCCTGTGCGCTCCATGACTGGAGGTTATATTTCTTTTGTGTTGCTGTAATTTCTGCACCTGTCATTGTCATAATAATCAATCCTTTCTGTTCATCTGCACATCTGTTATTTGTTTATGCACTTATAATAACGCTGTTTTTGGCTTATTTCAACTAACATTTGCCTATGTTTATATGTTTTGCTTGTGCATCTGCACATCATAGCAGGTCTTGTATGCCAAAAGCAATCATACACTTTACTTTGTTGTCAAGCTCAAACATATTCAAACCTGTTATGGTATCTATTTTTTTCAGGTAGTTGACAACGGTGTTGCGGTGTATAAACTCCTTTTCGGATACAAGCTGTGCGCTTGCGTTGTTTTCAAGGTAGGTCTTTAAAAATTCCATATAGCTGCTGTTATGCTCCCTGTCGTATTCAGCAAGCCTGCCGAGCGTCTGCTCATAGTAATCACGCAGTACGGTTTTGTCCTCTATTGCAAGCAGCAGTTTGTAAATATCAAGGTCGTCATAGCGCAGCAAAAGCTCATTGCGCTTTGCTGCCATTTTGCAGGCTGCAACAGCATGCTCAAAGGCTTTGGTATGCCCCAGCAGATTAAGGCTGTCAATACGCTCGCTTATGCCTATGCACACCTTATCCTCTATATTGTTTGCCCTTAAAAGACGTTTAAAGGCGGCGGTGAAGGTGAGTATATCTTCGCTGCTGTATTCGTACATAAGTATAATGCAGCTTTGTCCATGCTCATACTCAAAGGAACAGTATAAATCCTGTATGGCTTTTGCCGCCTGTTCTGCACAGGTCTTTATTTTTTCAGTAAGCTCTGTGCTGTTGTCCACAAGAGCTATGCACGCAATATGTGAAAAGCTGTCTGACTTAAAACCGTTTGCCTCCAGCGACATAAGCTGTTCATTTTCTCTGCCTAAGCGGAATACAAGGTTTTTAAAGGCAAGCGAAATATCGGTTTCGTTATTCATATTGCTGCTTATAACCATGCAGAAATCCCTTGTAACGTCAACCATTCGTGTTTCCCATGGCAGAGTAAACAGCGGAAAGTTTTCCCTGTTGCAGTAGTCTGTTACATCGGCATCAATATCGGGTATGTAGGGGCCGACGTTTACAACAAGTGCGCTGGCGTTTGCCTTGTGTATCTGCTTTACAAAGTTTAAAAGCCATTTGCCCGTATTGTTCATAACGCCTGTTGTAAATACAAGCTCGTTGCCCCTTAAAAAGGAGGCTGCGTTGCCGCCCTCTATTATGTGTACCCATTGTACAAGCCTGTCTGTGCCGCCTGTGCCTGCCACAGGTCTTAAACCGTATTCACTTTTGCTGCTTTTGTATAGCTGACTTACCGTAACCGACATAATTTTCACCTGCCTTTTTGTGGGTAAATTAATGTTTAGTTGATATGCTAGGGTAATGGGCGGATATGGAATCCGCCCCTACGTAACCCATAATGGCATTGCTTCAACGCATACAAATCAGATGTTAGTGCGTTTGAATACCTTGTATATAAGACGAATTTGCGAAAAAATAAATTATAGTTGTAATTAACTTGTAGGGGCGGATTCCATATCCGCCCTTATACTCACATTGCGATAAACATTAATTTATTCCATATTAAATCGTGTTTTTACAGCGTCAACAAGCAGTTTAACGCTTTTATCCTCGCCGAAAGCGGAAACGTCAAGCGAGAGAATTTTACCTAAACGGTCGCCTCTGTTTCTGCCTGTAACATACTTATAGTAGTTATGGCGCTGTCTGTCAATTTTTTTAATCATGGTTTCGGCGCTGCGCCTGTCCATTTCATAAACCTGTGAAATATGCTTTATTTTAGCCTCCAGCGGAGCATAGAGGAAGATATGCAGGCAATTAGGAAACTCCCTTAAAATATAGTCGGAGCAGCGGCCAAAAAGCACGCAGTCCTCTGTATTTGCGGCGTCCCTTATAACCTGTGCCTGTGCCTCAATAGCCTTTTCGGAGTAAAAGGTGGTTGATGAGCCATAAACAAAGCCTGTAAAAAACTTGTTT
>CABUWB010000253.1 GCA_902495025.1 uncultured Eubacteriales bacterium | reverse complement strand
GTTACGTAGGGGCTGGTCGTATTGCTTTGCAATACTGCTCGCCTATGCAACCTGAGGCGGATTCTATATCCGCCCTAATTTTAGCATATTATCATTGCTAACGGGCGGCAAATTGCCGCCCCTACAATTGAAATGTTGAGGTATTGATTTACTCCCCTAAACTCTAATTTATATTGATTTATCCTTTAAATAATATCTGTTCAAATGCAACAGTCATTTCTTTATATCTGATTACCCTCAAACTGTGTCATATACAGCTCATAATATTTACCCTTCTTTTTAAGCAAATCCTTATGATTACCCATTTCCACAATGCGTCCGCTGTCCATAACAACAATAACATCAGCGTCCTGAATGGTTGAAAGCCTGTGTGCAATAATAAGGCTTGTTCTCTCCTTCATAAGGTTTACCATAGCGTCCTGAATATGCTTTTCGGTACGTGTATCAACACTTGAGGTTGCCTCGTCAAGCACAAGTATTTTAGGGTCGGCAACAAATGCCCTGCCTATTGAAAGCAGCTGCCTTTGTCCCTGTGAGAGGTTATGACCACCCTCGGTAAGCTGTGTTTCATAGCCGCCTGGCAGGCGCATAATCATATTATGACAGTTACTCAGCTTTGCCGCCTTGAACATAATGCTGTCATCTGCCTCGGGGTCGGAATATTTAAGGTTATTCTTTATTGTATCCGAAAAAAGCACCGTATCCTGAAGCACTATTGCGGTATTTTTTCTGAGTGTGTCAATTTCAATATCCTTAATATTGATACCGTCAATAAGTATTTCACCGCTGTCAATATCGTAAAAACGCATAAGCAGGTTGACAACGGTTGTTTTGCCGCTGCCCGTAGCGCCTACAAGCGCCACCTTGCTGCCCGCCTTAACGGTAAGATTAAAGTCAAAAAGCACCTGCTTTTTCTTATTATATGAGAAGTTTACGTCTTTAAAGGTTATAACGCCCTTTGCATTATCCATATCGGCAGAGCCGCTTTTATCCTCGCCGTCCTCGTCCATAACGGCAAATATACGCTCCGCACCTGCAACGGCAGTCTGTATCTGTCCGTAAACCTGTGCAATTTCGTTGATAGGTCTGCCAAACTGCTTTGCATAAACAATAAACGCTGATACAACACCTATTGAAATAATGCCGTTAATTGCAAAGTATCCGCCAAAAACGGCAATAATAACAAAACCTATATTGTTTATTACATTCATTACAGGTCCCATTGAGCCGCCGAAAATTTCCGCAATAATACCTGTTTTGGTAAGCTCGTCCGAGCTTTTTTCAAACTCGCTTACAACTGCCTGCTGTCTGTTATAGGCAACAACCGTTTTATAGCCTGTTACCTTTTCCTCAACAATGCCGTTAAGAGTACCTAGTATCACCTGTCTTTGGGTAAAAAATTTACGCATTGCCTTGGATATGTACTTTGTAAACAGCACCGTAAGTATTACCGTTGAACAGGAGAGCAGGGCAAGCTGCGGACAGTAATAAAGCATAATGACAACCGTACCCGCTATTGTCAGCACACCCGATACAAGAGAGCCGAGCGACTGCGAAACAGTGTTTGAGATATTTTCAACATCGTTTGTCATACGGCTCATAATATCGCCATGCGAATGGGTATCAATGTACTTTATGGGCAGATTTACTATTTTGTCAAATAAATCCTCCCTCATACGCTTAACAATCCTCTGGCTTAAAGAGGCACTTAAAATATTCTGCAAAAGCGTACCTGCACAGGACACCGCATAAAGCACCGCCATAGCCGCAAGCACGCCGCCTATCCTGTTATACTCGCCTGCCGCAATTGTATCCACTGCCTTTGACTGCATACTCGGAGCAAATACCGAGCAGAGCACGACAACCGCCACAACCGCAATAAGCAGCAGGGCAAGCCCCATTTCAGCAGAGAAATATTTAAGCAGCCTTGATACGGTTTTTTTGCCGTCCTTAGGCTTTTCAACAGCGTTAAACTGTCTTGGTGCCCTCATGCCGGGTATACGTGTATTAACCTTTGGTTTGTTATCACTCATTTACCTCACCCCCGTTTTTAAGCTGGGAGTCATAAATATCCCTGTAAACCTCACTGCTTTTGATAAGCTCGCTGTGGCTGCCGCAGGCTGCAATTCTGCCATTCTCTATTACGGCAATCCTGTCGGCGTCCTTAACGGAGGCTATACGCTGTGCAATAATTATTTTTGTGGTATCCTTATAATCGCTTTCAAGCGCCTTATACAGTTTTGCCTCTGTTTTGAGGTCAAGTGCGCTTGTGGTGTCGTCAAATATAAGTATCTCGGCATTTTTAAGCAGTGCCCTGCTTATTGCAAGCCTTTGCTTTTGTCCGCCCGAAAGGCTCATACCTCCCTCGGCAACCTCTGTATTCCAGCCGTCGGAGCGTGTTGCTATAAACTCGCTTGCCTGTGCCGCATTACAGGCAGAAAGCACCTCGTCATCAGATGCATCGGGTCTGCCCCACAGCACATTTTCCTTAATAGAACAGGTAAAAAGCTCACTTTTCTGCAAAGCAACAGCCACCTTATCCCTTAATACGGAGAGCTTATAGTCCTTTACATTTACATCATCAACAAGCACCTCACCCGAGGTAGTGTCATAAAAACGTGGTATCAGGTTTATAAGGCTTGACTTGCCGCAGCCCGTAGCACCCAGTATGCCAAAGGTTTCACCCGGGTTTATGGTAAGGCTTATATCATTAAGCACGCCCTCACCGCTGCCCTGTGGATATGCAAAGGCAACATTTCTGAACTCAACCTTGCCCTTAACCGCTGTTTTGCCGTCAAAGCCGCCGTCTGCTATTGCAGGCTCGGTATTAAGCACCTCGTTAAGTCTTGATGCAGACGCCTTTCCTCTTGAAACCGTCTGAAAAATCATTGCAAGCATCATAACCGAGTGCATAATCTGTGAAAGATATGTAATAGCAGCCATAACACTGCCCGGAGTAGTTGAGCCTGCCTGTACATCAATGGCACCCACCTTGATAATAATTATCATAACCATATTCAATACAATATTGGCAAGCGGCGTCATAAATGCAAACAGCTTTAAAACACGCAGCTGTGTATCAACAAGGTCATTGTTTGCATCGCCAAAGCGTTTTTTCTCGTAGTCCTCACGCACATAAGCCTTTACAACCCTTGCACCTGCAACATTCTCCTGCACAACGGAGTTTACCCTGTCAAGCCTGCGCTGGAGTACATCAAAAAACGGTGTAGCCTTCATAAGAAAGAATGTAACACCCGCAACCACAAAGGGCAGTGAGCAGCCAAGCACAATGCCAAAGTGCAAATCCAGCGATGCTACGCAGTAAATACCGCCGAAGAAGAGCAGCGTTGTACGCACAAAGCCTCTTACCATCTGTGTTGCAAGATTTTGCAGCTGTGTAACGTCATTGGTTATACGTGTTACAAGCGAGCCTGTGGAAAACTTATCCGTCTGCTGAAAGGAAAGCTCCATAACCCTTTTAAAGC
>CABUWB010000252.1 GCA_902495025.1 uncultured Eubacteriales bacterium | reverse complement strand
TTAACGTTGTAATTAACTTGTAGGGGCGGATTCCATATCCGCCCGAATGTTGAACATGTTGCAATGGTTGACGGGCGGCAGATTGCCGCCCCTACAATTATGATGTTGGTCTATTAATTCTACCACTAAACATTAATTTATCTTCAATCACACTTAAATAACACCTATCCGAATACGGCGTTTTTTATTACAATAAAAGAAACGCAGGTTTTATCTCCTGCGTTTCAAAATATCAATGCTTCATTTTATTAACAGCACTTACAATAGCCCTTAATGACGACTTTGCAATATTGCTGCTTATGCCTATGCCATAGTAGGATTTCTGGTTTTCATCATAGAGCTGGATATATGTAATAGCCCTTGACTTATTACCGTAATCCATGGAATGTTCGCTGTAATTTACAATATCGAATTTAGCGCCGATATTATTTTCAAGCGCTTTACTGAATGCGTCAATAATACCGTTGCCATGACCTGTAAATTTCTCGTCCTTGCCGTTGTAGCATACATCTACCTCCAGGTCAACGCTGTCAGTTGCGGCATGCTCACTGTAATACTTAACATTAAGCGGCTCCCTTACATAGTAGGTGTTCATAAACAGCTCATAAATCTCCTCGGGTGTAAGCTCTGCGTCCTTATCAACAGACTCCTGTGTAACAATTGCGCCAAAGTCCTGCTGCATGCTCTTAGGCACATGCAGACCGTAGTTGGTTTCAAGGATATAGGCTACGCCGCCCTTGCCCGACTGGCTGTTAATTCTGATAATAGGGTCATAATTTCTGCCGACATCAAGAGGGTCAATAGGCAGATAAGGCACCTCCCACCTGTCGGGGTGCTCAATCATCTTAGCCATACCCTTTTTGATAGCGTCCTGATGTGAGCCTGAGAAGGCTGTATAAACAAGGTCGCCTGCGTAAGGGTGGCGAGGATGTACGTCCATACCCGTTGAGTCCTCATAAATTTTAATTGCGGAATTAATATCGGTAAAATCCAGCTCTGGGTCAACACCCTGTGAGAACATATTAAGCGCTATTGTCATAATATCGGCATTACCTGTTCTTTCACCGTTGCCGAAAAGCGTACCCTCAACCCTGTCGGCACCTGCCATAATACCAAGCTCACTGTCAGCTACGGCTGTACCTCTGTCGTTGTGTGAGTGCAGGCTGATAAGCACGTTTTCCCTGTACTTGATATTGTCCGATACATATTCAATCTGGTCGGCATAAACGTTAGGTGTTGCCATTTCAACCGTATTAGGCAGGTTGATTATAACCTTTCTTTCGGGTTTAGGCTGCCATACATCAAGCACAGCGTTGCATATATCTACGGCATAATCAAGCTCCGTACCCGAAAAGCTCTCGGGTGAATACTCAAATAAGAAATGCTCCTTGCCGTACTCGTCTGCAAGCTCATCAACCAGCTTTGCGCCAAAAACAGCAAGCTCTGTAATTTCAGCCTTATCCTTGTTAAAAACAACGTCCCTCTGTAAGGTTGAGGTTGAGTTGTAAAGGTGCACGATAGCCTTATTTACACCCTTTAAAGCCTCAAAGGTTTTGCGGATAATATGCTCCCTGCTCTGTGTAAGCACCTGAATTGTAACATCATCTGGTATTAAGTTCTGCTCGATAAGTGTACGGCAGAATAAATACTCGGTATCGCTTGCTGCGGGAAAGCCCACCTCAATCTCCTTAAAACCGATTGATACAAGATATTTGAAAAAGTGTATTTTCTGGTCAAGGTTCATAGGCTTTTCAAGCGCCTGGTTACCGTCCCTCAGGTCAACGCTGCACCATACGGGCGCCTTTGTTATAACCCTTGATGGCCACTTTCTGTTTGGTAAATTAATTGGTGGAAACTGTCTGTACCTCTGAAAATTCATACTAAATTTACTCCTTTCAAAAAAATTCCTCTGTGTTATCAATATAAACATAAAAAAAGCCTTTTCATCTGCAAGAGACGAAAGGCAAAACTCCGTGGTACCACTCTAATTTATTCCGCAAGGAATACACTCAACCGAATACGAGCCATAAGCTGATATTCTGCCCCTGTAACGGTGGGCATCCGTTCAAGCCTACTAAAGGTTCAGCCGACCACTCCAAGGCGAGTTCGGTTAATCATCACTGCTGCCTTGCACCAAACGGCAGCTCTCTGAAAGCTGATTTATAACTTACTATTCCTCATCACAGTGTTCACAGATATTAATCAAGTATATAATAGCACACTTAATTTACAATGTCAACCATAAATTTAAAATCCTGTGCGCCTTGACTTCGACAGAGCCGTACCGACGTTACTGTGGCAGTTAGCTCAGGTCAAGCGACCTTACGGCACACAAAAGTTATTGCTTAGTGCTGCTTCCTTCCGGACCTGACACGGTTCACAAGCTTCTGTTGCGCAAGACTCAACCGTCATCACCACTTACCGCAGGCTGACCCGACACGGACAGAGCCTCGGAAAAGGCGTAACCTCTGCTATAGCGGATTTACAGATACAGGGAGCCGCTGCGTCCCCGGCTAGCACAGGACAATTACAATTATAATATGTTACAGTCGGATTGTCAATCAGTTTTTTTATTTTTAGCTTCGTCATATTCCGAGCATATCCAGTATGCCGCCTATATCAATAAGCCTGTCAATGCCCTTTTTCTGCCTGTATACCGCCGTATACACCGTATTTGAGTACAGCGGCACCTTTGTCGGGTCGGTTATGGTCGCACCGTTTTTTGACCAGCCGACAAACACATAGCCTGCTTTTGGCACTGCCTTTGGCGCAGCCTTGGGCGCACTGCCCTTGTACACTACAATGGTAACGGAGCTTTTGCCGCCTATACTGCCGTTTTCACCGCCTGCAAAGGTAACCCTGCACGTTTTGGAGCTGCCTCCGCCACCGCCGCCGCTGTGCGACGTGCCGCCGCCCTCTGACGGAGCCTTGGTTGTAGTTTCGGTTGCCTGCTCCTTAGTTGTAGTCTGCGTTGCAGCCTGTGTGGTAGTCTGCGTTGTTGTCTTTGTGGTAGTCTGTGTTGTTTCGGTAGATGTGTGTACTGTAGTCGTTTCTGTTGTGGTTTCGATTGTTATTGCTGTTGTGGTTTCGGTTGTGGTTTCAGCCTTAGTTGTTTCGGCTGTGGTTGTTTCCGTTACTGTTCCCGTTGTTTCCTCACTGGACTCCTCGGGCGGTGTTTGTGTTGTTGTTTGGGTATCGGTTTGTGTAGTTTCAACCGATGTACCCGTCGTAATAACATCACCTGGCAGAAAATCCGCCGCAAATACCGTACTGCCTCCTAAAAGCACAAAACACACCGCAAGCACAAGCAATACAGATATATTTTTAAAACAGTTTATAAACCTCAATTTTTTCTCCTCCTGTCAGATTATTTCTAATAATACCACAAAAGGAGATTTTTTTCAACACTACGGATATAAGGAAACACTGATTAATTAATCTTTTACAGTTTTGGCACGTGAGCTTTTGTGGTTACAAAAGCTCATCCCG
>CABUWB010000251.1 GCA_902495025.1 uncultured Eubacteriales bacterium | reverse complement strand
TATCCATTGAGCAGATAGAGCAGCTTGCAGCAGATATTGAAAACAATGTGCTTAACTCCATGCGCAGGGAGATACACAGCAAGGAGCTTGGTGAAATGGTAATGGAAAAGCTCAAAGACCTTGACGAGGTTGCTTATGTGCGCTTTGCCTCGGTATACAAGCAGTTTAAGGACATTGACAGCTTTATGAATGAGCTTGGCATGCTGCTTAAAGCAAAGGAAGGCAACGAATAGCAAAAATACGGGAGGGTATTTTTATGAGGTATATCAGGGTAAGACGCACCAACTGCAAAAACTGCTACAAATGTATAAAAAACTGCCTTGTCAAGTCCATAAGCTACAAGGACGACAGGGTGGAAATAATAGACGAGGGCTGTATACTGTGCGGCAGATGTATTAACGTATGCCCGAGGGGGGCAAAAAGGCTTGATAATGACATTGAGCCGATACAAAGGCTTGTAAAGGGAAAGGATTAGGTATGCGCAAGCCTTTCCTCTGATTTTATTGCCGCCTACGGCGACAGGGCATTTAAGGTTGTAACAGCTCTTAAAAAACTGGGCTTTGACCTTGTTGAGGAAAGCGCTGTCGGCGGTGCAGCCGTTACTGAGGAATACCGCCGCCTTATTTCATCGGGCAGCGGCAAAAATATTATATCCTCCGCCTGTCCCACAATAAATTTATTTATAACTAAATACTATCCCGAGCTTGTACCGTACCTTGCACCTGTTATGACACCTCTGGAGGTGCATGGCAGGCTTATTAAGCAGAGGTACGGCGAGGATACAAGGGTTATTTACATAGGCTCGTGCCTGTCCTCTGTCAAGGTGTGCCACGAAAGCCCCTATCTTGACGGTGGCATAACCTATCCGCAGCTTAACAAATGGTTTAAGGACGAGGGCATTGACCTTGATACATTGGAGGACGGCAGCCTTGACATACGCAGCGGCTACTCACGCATATACCCTGTACAGGGCGGCATAACAAAGGATATTATAAGCAGCTCAAAGGGCAGCCTTGACGGCGGTACTGATAAGGCAGGCAGTTACAGCCTGCTTTCCGCAAGCGGCCCCGAAAATGCAAAGAAAATGCTTGACGAGCTTAAATCAGGCTCGGTTTCAAACGTATTTGCCGAAATATGGGGCTGCGAGGGCGGCTGTATAGGCGGTCCCTTTATGCCGTCCAGCAGGGGACGCTACGAAAGGCGTGTACTTGTGAGCGAATACGCCGATAAGGCATTGAAAACAGAAAATATTTCTGCTCCCAATATTTCAGCCTCATATTCACCCGACCCTTACAGCGAGGATAAGCCGAATGACGAGGTGATTAAGGCAATACTTGCACAAATGGGCAAGTACACCAAGGCACAGGAGCTTGACTGCGGTATCTGCGGCTACCCCACCTGCAGGGAAAAGGCGGCGGCAGTTTACCACCACAAGGCGGACATACATACCTGCCTGCCATATCTGCTTAACATAAACCAGTCGCTTTCAAATACGGTGCTTTCAATTACGCCAAATATGATTATTGCGGTTGACTCGGCAATGCTTATAAAGGAGTTTAACGTAGCGGCGCAGAGGGTTTTCCGCACTGCAAGGCGCACCGTTATAGGCAGACCGATAAGCGATATAATAGATGACAGCAATTTCCGCAGGGTAATTGAAACAAAGACGAGCATATTTGATAAAACCGTTTATTATGAGGACTTGGGGCTTATAACCGAGCAGTCCATAGTGTACTCTGCCGAGCATGACATGGCAATTGCCACCATAAAGGACGTAACCGACGAGGAGATACGCCGCAAAAAAGCATACGATACAAAAATGCAGTCGCTGGAGCTTGCGCAAAAGGTTATTGACAAGCAGATGTTTGTTGCACAGCAGATTGCAGGGCTTTTAGGTGAAACAACAGCCGAAACAAAGGTTGCGTTAAGCAAGCTGAAGGACCTTATTGCCGAGGAGGGCGAGGGTAATGAATGACATTTACATTGACGCCGCAGGCAAAAGCCTTACCAAATACGGCGAGGAGCTGTGCGGTGACCATGTGGAGATAATACGCACCGCCGACGGACTTATACTTGTACTCTCCGACGGACTTGGCAGCGGAGTAAAGGCAAACATACTCTCCACTATCACCGCCAAAATTATATCTACAATGATGACGGGCGGCGCAACGCTGGAGGATACGGTTGAAACTGTTGTAAATACCCTGCCCGTATGTCAGGTCAGAAAGGTTGCCTACTCCACCTTTTCCATTTTAAAAATAAACAATGACGGCAGCGTGTGCCTTACCGAGTTTGACTCACCTGCCTGTGTGTTTGTTCGTGACGGCAGCCTTATGAGTATAGATTATACCGACAGGACTATATGCGGACACAGCATAAGGCAGTCGCATTTTAAGGTACAGCCGGGCGATACGCTTGTGCTTATGAGCGACGGCGTAATTTATTCGGGGCTTGGCAGTAAATATCCGCTTGGGTGGGGCTTTAAAAATGCCTCGCAGTATATTGAGCAGATATGCGGCAGTGCCGATGCGCATGGCGTAACGGAGCTTTTATGCCGCAAGTGCAGCTCACTTTATGACAACAGACCCGGAGACGATACTACAGCGGCGGCAGTAAAAATAGGTGTAGTTAAAGAGGTCAGCCTGTTCAGCGGCCCACCCGTAAACCCCGAGGACGATGAAAAAATTGTGTCGGACTTTTTAAAGGGCAGCGGCAAAAAGGTTATAAGCGGCGGCAGCTCTGCTAAAATAGCCGCACGCATTATGCACAGGGAGCTTACACCCTCAATTGAGTATGTTGACCCGAATATACCGCCCACCGCCACCATTAAGGGCATTGACCTTGTAACAGAGGGCGTGCTGACACTTAAACACACCGTTGATTTGTTAAGGGGCTACCGCAAAAGCGGCGCACTGCCAAAGGGAAGAAGTGCTGCCGACCAGCTCGCCACACTGCTTATCAGTGAGTGTACCCACCTAAATATGTTTATAGGTATGCAGAAAAACCCTGCACACAGCGAGGATACACTCTCTGCTGACTTAGGCATACGTATGCTTATATTAAATGACCTGTATAAAATTATGCAGCAGATGGGCAAAACCGTAACAAGAAAATATTACTGATAAAAAATAATTATTAGATACGCAATAGTTGAATAGTAAATTAATGTTTATAGAACAGAATTAACAAATCCACATTTGAAATTGTAGGGGCGGCAATCTGCCGCCCGTTAGCAATGATAATATGCTAAAATTAGGGCGGATATAGAATCCGCCTCAGGTTGCATAGGCGAGCAGTATTGCAAAGCAATACGACCAGCCCCTACGTAACCAATAATAGCATTGTTGCGTTGCATACAAATTAAATGTTGGTGCGTTTGAATAATTTGCGTATAAGATGAATTTGTAAAAAATCAATTGTCGTTGTCATTAACTTGTAGGGGCGGATTCCATATCCGCCCGAATGTAGAACAAACCACAATGTATGACGT
>CABUWB010000250.1 GCA_902495025.1 uncultured Eubacteriales bacterium | reverse complement strand
GGTGCTTATCTTGACACTATTAATAAAATAGGTATAATAATAACAAGGAGTAGCTATACTACCCCTTGCTAAAGTTGCATCAGTTTTTTGAGTTTACACAAAACTCGAAACGGTCTCTATCGATTTGCATTTTAGGTTGTTGATGTTACTCCGATAAACTCTAATTTATCTTGTAACTAAAAATTAAGGCTATCGCAAAATAATGCGACAGCCTTTTTATCATTCACCTATTATTTTAATAAGCACCCTTTTATTTCTCATTCCATCAAACTCGAAATAAAAAATCTGCTCCCATGTACCAAAGTCGAGCTTACCGTTTGTAATGGCAACAACGGTTTCCCTGCCCATAATTGTTCTTTTAAGATGTGCGTCTGCGTTATCCTCATAGCCGTTATGGTCATACTGGCTATAGGGCTTTTCGGGCGCAAGCCTTTCAAGCCAGCGCTCATAGTCCCTGTGCAGACCGCTTTCATCATCATTTATAAACACGCTTGCGGTAATATTCATTGCATTTACAAGCACCATACCCTCTTTAACACCGCTTTCGGTAACAGCCTTCTGCACCTCGTTTGTAATATTTACAAGCCCACGTCTTGACGGTATGTTAAAATGCAGCTCTTTTCTATAGGATTTCATTAAAAATTCTCCTTTACAAAACGCTCTATACGGTTGCTGCCCTCAACCACATCACGCATTGAGGTAGCGTATGAAATACGGATATAATCGGGATAGCCGAAAGCGCCCGACGGTACAACAGCAACATTGTAAAAGTCCATAAGCACCTTTGCAACGTCCTCGCTGGAGTTAATGTCAATACCCCTTACCTTGCCGCCAAACAACTTGGACACATCAACAAAAAGATAAAATGCACCCTTTGGCAAAAGTGAGCTTAAAAGAGGAATATCCGATATACGCTGTGATATATAGTCCCTCCTGCGCTCAAACTCCTTAATCATATTTTCAACCTCGCTCTGGTCGCCCGTAAGCGCCTCCAGAGCCGCCGCCTGTGCTATTGAATTAATGTTTGAGGTAGCGTTTGACTGTATATTTGCAATAGCTGCGGCAACCTCCCTGCTTGATGCGGTATAGCCCACTCTCCAGCCTGTCATGGCATAGCTCTTGGAAAGACCGTCAACAACAATTGTCCTCTCGTAAATATCATCACCAAGGGAGGCTATGCTCACATGGCGCAGCTTTTTGCTGTAAACAAGTTTTTTATAAATTTCATCACTGATAACAAAAAGGTCGTGCTTAACGGCAAAATCCGCAATTTCCTTAAGCTCGTCCTCGCTGTACATCATACCGCTTGGGTTGTTTGGGCTGTTAATAATAATTGCCTTTGTTTTGTCGGTTAAAGCCGCCTCAAGCTGCTCCACCTTAACCTTAAAGCCGTTGCCCTTTTTGGTATTTACAATAACAGGCACACCGTAGCACATACGTATAATGTCAATATAGCTGTTCCAGTAAGGAGCAGGTACAAGCACCTCGTCATTTGGGTCAAGTATAGCCTTAAAAGCATTTAAAATAGCGTGCTTGCTGCCGTTTGATATAACAATCTGGTCTGCCTCATAGTCAAGATTACATTCCTTTTTAAGGTCATCGGCAACAGCCTGCCTCAGCTCGGGTATACCCTCGTAAGGTGTGTAATGTGTAAAATTGTCATCAATGGCAGCCTTTGCCGCCTGCTTAATATTTTCGGGCGTATCAAAGTCAGGCTCGCCTGCACTGAAATTGACAATATCTATGCCCTCTGCTATTTTTTTATTTGCCTGCGCTGATATACTCAGCGTTGAGGATGGCCTCATTTTTTCGGCAACTGCTGATAATTTCATATTAAACACCTCATTTTCATAAGTATCGTCAATACAATCATATTACTACATTTTTCGGCTTTTTTCAAGCAAAAACGAATTTTGCACAGGTTAATTTTATGGAAAATAAGTACCCTTTTTATTCCTCAAACAACGCCCTTGCAAAATCCTCCTCATTAAACGGCTGCAAATCATCAATACCCTCGCCTACACCAACGTATCTTACGGGTATTTTAAGCTCATTTTTAATTGCAATAATTATACCGCCCTTTGCCGTACCATCAAGCTTGGTAAGCACAAGCCCCGTAATATCGGCAGCCTCCTTAAACAGCTTTGCCTGTTGAAGTGCATTCTGTCCCGTTGTGGCATCAAGCACAAGAAATACCTCCTGCTGTGCCTGTGGATATTCCCTTGCAATTATTTTAAATATTTTTGCAAGCTCGTCCATAAGGTTCTTTTTATTGTGCAGTCTGCCCGCAGTATCGCAGATAAGAATATCCGTCTTTTTAGCCTTTGCAGACTGAACTGCATCAAACACAACCGCACCCGGGTCAGAATTTTCCTGATGCTTTATTACCTGCACGCCGTTGCGCTCACCCCACACCTCAAGCTGGTCTATTGCGGCAGCTCTGAATGTATCGGCAGCTGCAAGCACAACAGATTTGCCCTGCTTTTTAAAATTGTTGGCAAGCTTGCCTATTGTGGTAGTTTTACCCACACCGTTTACGCCTATCACAAGTATAACGCTTGGGCTTTTAAGCTCCAGCTCCGTTTTGTCCTCACTAAGCATTTCGGTAATGATTTTTACGATAAGCCCCTTGACCTCGGCAACCTCATGCACCTTTTCAGCCTTTACCCTCTCACGCAGGCGCTCTATAATTTCAACCGAGGTTTCAACGCCTATATCAGCCATAATAAGCGCCTCTTCAAGCTCCTCATACAGCTCCTCGTCAATGGTGGTAAAGCTTTTAAGCACATTTTCAACACCCGACATAATATTGCTGCGGGTTTTCTGTAAGCCCTTTTTAATTTTGGAAAAAAAGCTCTCCTTAACAGGCTCCTGCTCCGCTTCTTCCGTTTCTGCTGTAAGTTCTTCTGCAGTTTCTTCTGTGGTTTCTTCTTCCGCAGCCTCGGCAGGAGTTTCGTCCGTTTCCACATCTGTTACGGTTTCTTCCGCTGTTTCTTCAACAGTTTCAGCGGTTTCTTCGTCTGTTTCCGTCTGCTGTTCCTCTGCGGTCTGCTCCACAGCTTCGGCAGTTTCGGCAATTTCTTCCTCTGTCTTATTCTTTTTCAGAAAATCAAATATTCCCACTCTGTTCACGCTCCTTCATAATTTCTTCTATATTGGTGGAGAATAGCTTGGATATACCTCTCTCCTGCGTTACGCCGTAGAGCATATCCGCCACCTCTCTTGTACCGGGACGGTGTGTAATAACAATAAACTGTGTTGTGTCGGTAAAGTTGCGCAGATATTCGGCAAAGCGCACTACGTTTGCATCATCGAGTGCCGCCTCAATCTCATCAAGTATACAGAACGGCGAGGGCTTCATCTCCAGTATGGAGAATAAAAGCGATATTGCCGTCATCGCCTTTTCACCACCCGACAAAAGCATCATATTTTGCAGTGACTTTCCCGGCGGCTGCGCCTCAATATCAATACCGCAGTTAAGCACATCACTTTCAT
>CABUWB010000249.1 GCA_902495025.1 uncultured Eubacteriales bacterium | reverse complement strand
CTCCTTAATTTTGCTGTTCATAGGCATACCCGACATTTCAAGGTAGAGGTTTGGGAAACGTCTTGCCATTTTAAGTGATGCGTCAATGTAAACGCCATGACCATGTCCCATATGTATCATAACCACCTTTACATTTGGAAAACGCTCGGCAAGCATTGCAATACTCCAAGGCAGGGAGTATGGAGGGTGTCCGCAGTGTATAAATACGGGTATATCAAGCTTTTCAGCCTCTGCCATAATAGGGTCAAGCATTTCGGCGTCGGCAACATAAGCCTGCTTTAAAGGGTTGAGCTTGATACCCACAAAGCCCTGCTCCTTAACATAGTAGTCCAGCATTTCAACCGCCTTTTCACCGTCGTATGGGTTAATATATACAAGAGGCAGCACCCTGTCCGGATATTTTTTGAAGGCGTCATTTGTATCCTCATTTGTTTTTTCATTTGCAGAGCAGAGAATAACCTTTTCAATATCGTATTCGTCCATCTGTGCTATAAGCTCATCAGCGGTAATGTGCAGCCCTGCCCATCCGCCAAAATCGCCTACGTGCGAATGTGCGTCTATTTTCTTCATTATATTATACCTCCCTTAATCTCTGGATAAGGTGTGATTCATTAAGCACCGCAATAATTACAGCCGCAATAATAATACCGAAAACAGTCTGCAATGTAAGACCGGGTAGCCTTGTAATTGCATAAGCAAGACCATACATAGGCACCTTTGCAAGGGTGTAAAGCACAATCTGCGCAATACCGCCGAGCACCGCACCAATAAGCCAGCCAAAGCGGAGCTTTGGGAAAAGCTTGTAGGTAACATAACCCATAATAATTGCCATAATAGCCTTAATAAAGAAGGTAGGCAGTATCCACTGTGTGTAGCCGCCCATAAGGTCGGCAAGTGCAGCACCAAGGCCGCCTGCAAAAGCACCCCTCTTTGTGCCTAAAATAAGCACAGCCACAAATATAAGGCAGTCGCCTAAGTGCGTATAGCCGTTTGGCGAGGGAATTTTAATAATAAAGGTAGCAAGAAATACAAGTGCTGCCATTATACCCGTTTTGGTAATGGATTTAACCTTTGAGTCGCTGTAAGGAACAGCGGCAGTATCAACATCTTTCATTTTAAGTCCTCCTTTTATGAACTTTTTACAATTAATTTTAGACGATATTATCACAACAAAAAAATCTTGTCTACACCCCAAAACAATTGTACCGATACAATTTTCCGCCTGTGTTCTGTGCCCCTTCAAAATTTTCTTGCATTATTGATAATATATGATAAAATGGATTTCGGCAAAAAAGAGATATATTATAATGAAGGAGAACTATTATGCAGGTTTACGACAATTCCGCCAAAGGCGTTTTTAAAATGTCCGTACCCATATTTTTTGAGCTTTTGCTGCAGCTTATGGTAGGCAATATGGACCAGATTATGGTCAGCAGGGTTTCGCAGAACTCCGTTGCGGCAATAGGCAACGGCAACCAGGTAATGAACATTATTATAATTGTGCTTAACGCAATGAGCGTTGCCACCACCATACTTATATCCAAAGCAATGGGTGCAGGCGAAAAGGATAAGAGCAAAACCATTGCGGGCGTATCGGTTGCAGTTATGCTGTTTTTCAGCGTACTTGTTACGGCAGTGCTTGTATTATGGCGCAGGGCGCTTTTCACATGGCTTAACGTACCCGAGGAAATTATGAGTGAAACCTGCTCCTTTACCATGGTAGTAGGCTCGTTTATAGTTGTACAGGCAATGTATATGGTAGTTGCCGCAATTTTAAGGAGCTACAATAAAAATAAGGAAATAATGCTTGTTGCAATTATTATGAATGTTATAAACATTATCGGCAACGCAATACTTATCAACGGTCTTTTCGGTATGCCAAGGCTGGGTATTATGGGTGCTGCAATTTCAACCGACTTCAGCAAGATACTCGGCTTAGGACTTATAATTTTTGCGCTTACAAGAAAAACAAATATGAGCCTTGACTTCTTTTTCATGCGTGCCTTATCAGGCAGAACACTTAAACAGCTTTTACTTATTGCACTGCCCTCGGGCGGCGAGGCAATGAGCTATAACCTGTCGCAGATTTGCATACAGCGTTTTATAAACCTGTTTGGCACCATAGTCATAAACACCAAGGTATACTGCTATATACTTGCAAACATAGCCTACGTTTACTCCATAGCAATTGCACAGGCTACACAGGTTATTACAGGCTATTTAATGGGTAAGGGCGACTATGACAGTGTAAAGACAAGGGTTAATTCCTCAGTAATTATTTCAATATGCGTATCGGTAACGCTTACTGCACTTATGTACTTTAACAGCGACCTTGTTTTCCGTATGTTCACCGATAATCCCGAGATACTTTCACTCGGCAAAAAAATACTGCTTGTTGAAATTATACTGGAGATAGGACGCTCCGTTAATATCACAATGGTAAAATGCCTTGTTGCAACAGGCGATGTAAACTTCCCTGTAACGATAAGCATATTTTCGGCATGGCTTGTTGCCGTAGGCGGCGGCTATCTTTTAGGCATAGTGTTTGATATGGGACTTGTAGGTATATGGATTGCCATGGCATGCGATGAATGTTTAAGGGGTATTGTATTTCTTATAAGGTTTAAAACAGGAAAATGGCAGATAATAGACAAAAAAGCCGCATTGGATTAAAAAAACACTTGCATTTATCACTTTAACGTAGTAAAATGCTAATATATACACAGGTATATATTAGCTTAGAATAGACTAGAAAACAAAAAAATTGAATAGCTGAGAGGAGATTAGTTTTATGATTACTATTAAGCAGGCAATTGACAAAGTTGTAAGAGGTATTGACCTTACACGCAGCGAGGCAGAGGACGTTATGGGTATTATGCTTAGCGGAGAGGCTACACAGGCACAGCTTGGCAGCTTTTTAACCGCACTGCGCATGAAGGGCGAAACCATTGATGAGATTGTAGGCTGTGCTGCTGTAATGCAGGCAAAGGCTGACCACGTTGCACCAAAGGTTGACGGCAATTATATTGACCTTGTAGGTACGGGCGGCGACGGTACAAACACCTTCAATATTTCCACCACCTCCGCTTTTGTTGCCGCAGCTGCGGGTGTACCTGTTGCAAAGCATGGCAACAGGGCAATTTCAAGCAGGAGCGGTGCTGCAGACGTACTGGAGGAGCTTGGTGTAAATATTATGCTTGAGGCACCACAGGTGCAGGAATGTATTGAGCAGGTCGGCATTGGCTTTATGTTTGCACAGATTTTCAATAAATCCATGAAATTTGTCGGTCAGGCAAGAAAGGATATGGGTATAAGAACAATATTCAATATCTTAGGCCCCGTATCCAACCCATCAAATGCAAAGGGCGCACTTATCGGCGTATATTCAAGTACCCTTACCGAGCCTATTGCAAAGGCTATGCAGAAAATGGGTGTTGAAAGAGCAATGATTGTTTCGGGCAGCGACGGTATGGATGAAATTACCACCACAGGCAAAACCACCGTATCCGAAATTAAGGACGGCGG
>CABUWB010000248.1 GCA_902495025.1 uncultured Eubacteriales bacterium | reverse complement strand
TTGCAAAGTCTTCTGGAGGGCAAAACCGTACAGCTGCCCACCTTTAACTTTTTAACAGGCCGCAGGGAGTATAAGGGCAACAGTATTTCCTTACGTGAGGGTGAAGTGCTTGTTATTGAGGGCATACATGGCATTAATGAAAGGCTTACGCCGGGTATTGACCGCTCCGATAAATTTAAGGTTTATATCAGTGCGCTTACGCAGCTTAATCTTGATGAGCATAACCATATATCGACTACAGATACCCGTATGATAAGGCGTATTGTAAGGGACAGCCTTTTCAGAGGATTTAATGCAAAAAATACAATTGATATGTGGCATAAGGTGCTGACAGGTGAGGAGCTTAACATATTCCCATATCAGGAGGATGCAGACGCAATGTTTAACTCTGCACTGGTGTATGAGCTTAACGTGCTGAAGCCGTTTATTGAGCCTGCCCTGTTGGATATTGATAAAAGCGACAGGGAATATGCCGAGGCAAGGCGTCTTGTAAACTTTTTAAGTAACTTTATTACAATAAGTCCGTCGGATATTCCGCCAAACTCAATTATAAGGGAATTTATAGGCGGCAGTTGTTTTTATTAATCTCTGCTGTGTCAAAATATACAAAAAATTGTTTTATGTAAGAGGTAGAATTATATTTTTTAAGAAAATTGTCCAAATATAAAACAATCTCTTGTAAATTGTTGAAATATGTTTGCTGTTATGATATAATAAGCCCATAAAATTAAAAAAGGGGGACATAATTTATGGACTACTCATCAACCGCTGGCATTTCGGATAATGCTCTTGCTGCTTTAGGTGGTGCAGTGCTTATAATTGCTTTAATTGCAATTGTAGTATGCATTGTATGTATTGTAGCTTACTGGAAGATTTATACAAAGGCAGGTAAGCCTGGTTTTGCATCAATCATTCCTTTTTACTCGCAGTATGTGCTGTTTGATATTACAACAGGCTATGGCATACTTATTCTGCCTTACTTTATTATAAGCATGGCACTTGGCTACTTTGATTTGAACTTGCTTGACTATGTTTTCTGTGCTGCAGTAAACATATACATTTCATACAAGCTTGCAAAGTGCTTTGGTAAGGGTATAGGCTATACACTTGGTCTTATTTTCCTTCAGCCTATCTTTATATGTATGCTTGCATTCGGTGATGCCGAATATATCGGAAACGACAGAGATTAAATTATTTTATAAGGGTATGTGTGAAATCCGCATACCCTTTTTGTGTGCAAAAGGTGCAAGGGACTGCCCTGCCTTAAGCAAAGCAGCCTCCTTTGTCTTAAATTAAGTTTACATATTGTTAGGGCACATACAGCTTTTCTTTTTTTCGTAGGATGGATATCTTTCCATTTTTTCCTCTCCACAGTGCATTTCATTATTGCCCATGCGTTTTTTGGTATAACGCTCTTCGCAGTGCTTATTGTCACGCTCCATGCGGTTTTCCCTGCAATGCTCTTTGCAGCACTCTTTCTTATTATCTTCCATACGCTTTTTCATGCAGTCGGGTTTGCCTATGATATACTGGTGCTGTGAGTTTAAATAGTCCTTTACTATGCGCAACGCCTCGCCAAAACGCTGAAAGTGTACTATTTCTCTTTCACGCAGAAAACGCAGAGGTTCAAGTACGTCGGGGTCATCAGTCATCTGCATAAGGTATTCGTAGGTGGAACGTGCCTTTTGCTCAGCCGCCATATCCTCGTAGAGATTTGTGATTGGGTCGCCTTTTGACTGGATATAGGCGGCGGTAAAGGGTATACCTGCAGCATTTGAGGGGTATATACCTGTTCCATGGTCAACATAGTAGGTATCAAAGCCTGACTTTTTAATCTGTTCAATATCTGCATCTTCACTGAGCTGAAGGCACATAGCACCAATCATTTCCAGATGTGCAAGTTCATCGGCTAAACACTTTTATCGCAAATAAAGCGTGCGCAAAATTCAAGGGTGAAGTTTTTACCTCTTTCGGGTTTGTTGTATATAATTTTGTAAAACAGCTCTTTAAGAATAAGATTTTTCTGCTTTGGCGGCATATCACTGAAAATTTCAGGAAATGGTGCATTTTCGGGAAATGTATTTGAGATGCTGCCTTTGCATTTATTGTCGGCTTTCATTATGTCTATCTGTTTGTTTAATGCGGAAATTTTATTGTTTATTTCAGTATATCTTTTAGTAAAGACTGCATTATCGTAAATTCCCTGTTCAACAAGGGAGAATATATTTTCAAGCTGATTTTGGTATTTTTTTAGCCTTGTATGGGCTGTTTTCAGCATAATGGTGTTATCGTTGTGCGGTTGCATTCTGGGCATGGGCAGGTCATTATACCATAGTTTGAGTGCGTCAATTACCGCATCTTCAATATCGATTAATGGTGAGCCAACATTGCCGCATTTGCAGATTATATAGTCCTTTGGCTGTGCACTGCTGTGCGGACGTCTTTGCATTTTGCTGCCACATTTGCCGCATATAAGAATGCCTGCTAGTGGATTTTTGGTTTCACCCGAAGAAGGAGCTTTTATATTTCTTCGCAATATCTCCTGTGTCCTGTTCCACATATCGCTTGTGATAATTGCAGGGTGTATGCCGTCAAAAAGCTGATAGTCGGTTTGCCTTGGCCTTTTTATCACAACAGTACCGTTTTCCATTCTTTTTTGTGTGATGCTTTTGTTGTGTGCAATTTTGCCTGTATAAACTTCGTTTGTAAGTATGCCCCGTATAACCGAGGGCGTCCAGCAACCGCCTTTGGCAGATTTTATTCCCATATCATCAAGTACTTTGCATATTTTACGGCAGCCATATAAGCTGTCAGTATAAAGGCTGAAAATAATTCTTACAGTATCTGCATTTTCATTCGGCTCAAGGCTCCAACCCTTTTCACCTATAATCTTAACTCTGTTATAGCCGTATGGGGCAACCGAGCCTGTATATTTGCCCTCTCTGTGCGATGCAGCTCTGCCCGCCTGCAATCTGCGGTTTATGGTTTTGTATTCACGCCTGCTCATAAAAAGTCCAAATTCAAAAAATTCCTCATCAAATTCATTTGCAGGGTCATAGGTTTTGCTTGGAGTAATTATAAGTGTGCCAGAGTACATAAAGGTCTGACTTACAATCCCCTGGTCAATGCCGCTGCCCCTTGCCAGCCTTTCAATTTCCATTACAAGTACGCCTTTGTATATGCCGCTGCTTACATCTGAAAGCAGCTTTTGCATTTCGGGTCTTGCCGCTATAGTTTCGCCCGAAACAACCTCCCTGTATATTTTGCCTATATTATAATTTCTGGAGGCAGCAAGCTCTGTCAGTGTTTTTTCGTGTCTTGCAAGTATTTCTTCATTGCTCATGTCGGGCATATCTCTGTCAGCGCGTGATTTGCGCAGGTAAATTGCATACATATATTTACCTCTTTTTTCTTAAATATATGTTAGACTAACTATTAAAAGTCAAGTCTAAATTGAAAAATTTCTAAAAAAATATTTTTAGGAAAATGAACATTGAAAACTGCATGACAAAAAGAGCATCGTTAAGGTGCTCAAAAAAGAA
>CABUWB010000247.1 GCA_902495025.1 uncultured Eubacteriales bacterium | reverse complement strand
GCGGCAGGTTGCCGCCCCTACGGTAAATCCATACGTTATTGATTTGAATGTTGAGGTGTTAATTTACACCTATAAACTCTAATTTAGTTCTTTTCCCTGCCATGAGCAGCGTCTCACAAACTCCTTACTCACCCCATTAAGCACCCGTCGTTTATCAAGGCTCCACCAAGGAGCAACAAGCAGTTTTTTATCCGCATCACCCGTTATACGGTGTACACTGACATTTTGCGGCAGCCGTTCAATAATATCCACAATAAAACTGACATATTCCTCATATTCAAACACCTTAAACGGCCTTTCGGCATACATTTTGGCAAGTGCAGTACCTTTCAGAATATGCAGCAGCTGCAGCTTAATACCCGCACTTCCGCAATCCACTGCAAGGCGCACGCTTTTAAGCATATCCTCTCTGCTCTCCCCGGGCAGCCCCAGTATAACGTGTGTTATAACGTCAATATTATGCTCTTTCAGCATTTTCATTGCTTTAACATATACCTCTGTTTTATAGCAGCGGTTAATAAGCTGTGCGGTATTATCGTCAGCGCACTGCAAGCCAAACTCCACGCATACATACACTTTTTCCGCCAGCTCACCAAGCAGACCGCACACCTCCGCATTAATGCAGTCGGGGCGTGTAGCTATGGAGAGCGCCTTAACACCCTCACATTCTGCCGCCTGTGTAAACCTTTCACGCAGCACCTCTACAGGTGCGTATGTATTTGTATATGCCTGAAAATAAGCCATATAAATATTGTCATAGCCCCATTTTGCGCTCATTTTTTCCTTCATCAGCTCTATCTGCTCCTTAACTGATAAGTCTCTGTCAGCAGCAAAATCGCCCGAGCCTGAGCCGCTGCAAAAAATACAGCCCTTATCTGACAGCGTTCCGTCCCTGTTGGGGCAGGTAAAACCGCCGTCAAGTGCAAGCTTAATCACCTTGCCGCCAAGTCTTTGTCTGAAAAAATCATTTGCACTGTAAAATGGGTGTTTAGGTGAAAGCTCCAAATTAATCAATCCACAAAAACCTCACTAAATATGTGGATAAAACAAAAAAGTTATCCACATTATCCTCATTTTTGTTCACAGCACAGTAAACAAGCATCATACTTGTCCACAATGCTTTAACATTTACAAAATACACTTATCCACAATTATAAAGTATGATAGAACAGAATTATATCCTCATACTCATTATTGCCATTTAAAAATCCGCCCGGCACAGTACCGAGCCTTACAAAGCCCAGCTTTTCATAAAGTGCTATGCCAGCCGCATTTGATGCAACCACAGCATTAAACTGCAATATCTTAAAACCATAGTCTGCCGCATTTTCAAGGCAGTGGCGCACAAGCCTTTCACCTACACCCCTGCCCCTTGCATAGGACGCAACGGCATACGACGCATTTGCCAAATGTCCGCACCTGCCAATATTATTAGGGTGAAGAATATAAAGCCCAATAATTACACCGTTTTCCTCCGCAACGGCTGTTAAGCTCTGCGATGCAAAAAATGCCCTGCCGCTGTCAACTGTCAGCATATCCGTCTGCGGAAAGGCATTCCCCTCCTTGACAACCTCATTCCACACCGACACCATTGCAGGCACGTCCTCATTTTTAAACTTTCGTATTGTAATACTCACTTTAAAACTCCCTTTCCTTATATTAATGTTACTATAAAACAAATGCACATTTAAGTCAATACCCGCCTGCGAGCTAAAAATTCTTAAAATTGTTGACATTCACTGCCTTTTTCTGTATTATTATAAGTAGTAGATATGTCAGCCTGTGGCTGTAAGTATTATATTGACAAAGAACAGCTTTTCTGTAAGCCCGTAAGTTTACAAGGGTCTTTTGTTCATAACAAAGGGGAATTTATATGACGGATATGGACAACCTTTTTATAGAAAAAATAGATAATGCCGATGATATACTAAACGATATACGTGAGTCTGATATCGAGGGCGGCATTATTGCACTTGCTAAAAATAAATATGATATAGACCTGCACTATGCGGACTTTTCCTTTGACTATAACGGCAGGCTTAATATTGCCCTTTATACCGAAAATACGGATGAATGGTTTAAACTTAACCGCTGCTTTTTTAATGACCTTGGCGGCATTATGGGCAACGTAATTAAAAAGGGCACTCTTATTGAGGAAATACGCGCCCTGCTTTATTCCGCAAGTATTTTTGTAGGTGATATATGGCTTTTGTGCTACGACTACTCAATGGAATACAAGGGCGAGTGTATGGTGCGCCTTATGCAGGAGCTTATACCAATGCGCACATACAGCTTTTGGTATACCTACGATATTAATGACGACCGCTTTTACATTATAATTGAGGTTGAGGATAAAACCAAGCTTAAAGCCGCTATTGAAAATGCGGAAAATGTTAAGGCGGCTGTACATAAAATACTGGATAAAATAGATACCCAGCACCGCATTGAAAAAAATGAAATCGGCTATGCCGTTGGCTGTAAGGCTGATATTATAGGCAGGGACGCTATGCACTGCGTCAATGAGGAAAGCCTTGAAAGATGCTATAAACTTTAATATATAAAAAGGCAGGTTTTACAACTGCCTTTTTTGTTAGCTTTTATCGGCTCATAATCAGCTACATAACTACGCTTAAACGACCTCAAGCGGAACAAAATGCTCTCTCTTATATATCCCAGTTTACATATTCAGTCAATTATTCACCTAAATAATTTTATATTTACAATTAAATACAACTGTGTTAAAATATATTTGATAAGCTGCAAGGTACGCCTGAGGCAAATCAAAATAAAAAGCAAAAGCTGATACCAAAGCCAAGGCTGAGGAGCAAGTTTGACATATAGTTTGTTAACTTACCGTACCTTGTCTGGGTACGGTTTTTTATTGGAGGAATGGCTAATGGAGTCGAGAGTGGCTGTAATAAGCATAGTTGTTGAAAATTTCAGCTCGGTTGAAAAGCTGAATGCAATACTGCACGAGTACGGCAGCTATATAATAGGCAGAATGGGCATACCCTACCACAAGCGCAACATATCAATTATGAGCGTTGCACTTGACGCACCTGCCGATGTAATAAACACCATTTCGGGCAGACTTGGTATGCTTGAGGGTGTAAACGCAAAAACAATTTATTCAAAGCTATAAGAGAAAGAAGGATACTGATGTACAATCCAAAATCGTTAAAGGCGGAGGAATTTATAAACCACGAGGAAATACTTGAAACACTGGAGTATGCCGCCGCAAATAAGCACAACGCAGCACTTATTGATGAAATGCTTGAAAAGGCAAGAAAGCGCAAGGGACTTACCCACAGGGAGGCCGCTGTACTGCTCGACTGTGATATTGAGGAAAAAAATCAGGAAATGTACGCCCTTGCAGAGCAGATTAAAAAGGATTTTTACGGCAACAGAATTGTTATGTTTGCTCCTCTTTACCTGTCCAACTACTGTGTAAACGGCTGTGTATACTGTCCATACCACCACACAAACAAGCACATAGCACGTAAAAAGCTTACACAGGAGGAGGTTAAAAGAGAGGTTATCGCACTGCAGGATATGGG
>CABUWB010000246.1 GCA_902495025.1 uncultured Eubacteriales bacterium | reverse complement strand
GTGGTCTTTTTATAAGGGGTATGTTTAAAACCCTCGGCTGGGTGGTGTCGGTTATGCTGCCGCCAATGGCTGTGTTTTTTCCTCTTTTTACTCTGCTGGAGGATGTTGGCTATCTGCCCCGTATTGCCTTTGTACTTGACCGATTTTTTTCAAGGGCTGGCGCACATGGCAAAATGGTGCTTACAATATGTATGGGCTTTGGCTGTAATGCGGTTGGTGTAACGTCTGCAAGAATTATTGACTCGCCAAGGGAAAGGCTTATTGCAATACTGACCAACAGCTTTATACCCTGCAACGGACGTTTTCCGTCAATTATTATGCTTGCTGCCATTTTTACCGCAGGCGCAGGCAGACTTGCAGGCGTGTGGGCGGCAGGCGTGGTGCTGCTGTGCATTGTTGTAAGCGTGGTGCTAAGCCTTATAGTGTCATTTATACTGACAAAAACGGTTTTAAAGGGTGTGCCGTCGTCCTTTGTGCTGGAGCTGCCGCCATATAGAAAGCCAAAGATTTTAAGTATTCTGTACAGAAGTCTGGTGGACAGGACAGCTTTTGTTTTTGGCAGAGCCGTTGCCGTTGCAGCGCCTGCGGGTGCGCTTATCTGGCTTATGCAGAATGTAACGCTCGGCGGAAACAGCATCATTTATTATATCTGTATTCTGCTTGACGGCATAGGCAAACTTATGGGGCTTGACGGCGAAATACTGACCTCGTTTCTGCTTGGTCTGCCTGCAAACGAAATTGTGCTGCCGCTTATGGTTATGTGCTACAGCGGCGGTGAGAGCCTTGCCGAGGTGGGCGGTGCGGGACAGCTTGCTACTGTGCTTTCCGCTAACGGCTGGACTATTAAAACCGTTGTCTGTACCCTTGTTTTTATACTCTGCCACTTTCCATGCAGTACCACCCTGCTTACAATAAGAAAGGAAACAGGCAGCCTGAAACAGACCGCCGCAGCTTTTTTTCTGCCGCTTGCTGTGGGTATGCTGCTGTGTATGGTGATAAATTTTGTGTTCTGAATAACCCAGCTAATCTTCTCAGCAGTGGACAATTTCATACTAAATCTTAAAATGACAACCAAAAAACACAGTCTTAATTGGCTGTGCTTTTTGGTTATAGTATTAAGTTTTTTGCAGGTAAATAATACAATTTAAACTTGTTTATCTCATTTGAATTTACCATCTCGTCAAACTGGAATTTGTAAGTTAATTTGATTGAAGTCGTTGCTTTGCTGCGTTACGAACAACTTCATGATCATCATTAAGCAATTCATTTATCTTTGATAATGGCGAATTTGGATTTAAAACAGCTGTTTCTCTAACTTCAAAATCCATATCTTGAAGTAATACCTCAAGAGTATCTGGAGATGTGTGTATATTTTCCGCAACGCTTTCTCGAACTTCGATGTATGGAGAACGGGATAGTTTATCCAATAAATCAGCGTTTATGAGGTGATCCGCAGCATACCAAAGTCTTGCTCTTTTCTTTAATTCCCGGCGGGAGACAGTTTCTCCAAAGATTTTTGCTGTACTAGCAATCAATTCTTCTCTGTTGTAATTATCATTTTCGTGTCTTTTATTATCAAATGCGAATTTTAAGAAACACATTATGGATTCCCCCTACGACCAATAAATTCCGATTTGTTTATTAATTAAATAATATCATAAACAGGTATAAATTTCAACAAACAAGGATAATTTCATCACAATCATCAGCATCATTTTAGCAGGGTGCTGCCTTATAAAATGATGTTGTAAATATTACTGCCATTAATCTATATCGTACTTGAAAATATAAGGAAATAACAGTATAATAATACCAAAAAATATATCTTACAGGAGAGTTTGGTATGAAAAAGGAAATGCTGTTAATTAACAATATCCCCTCTGTTATATGGGGTGAAAAATCAGAAAAAGTGATTGTTGCGGTGCATGGCAATATGTCCAATAAGGAGGACGTGCCTATTGAAATTCTGGCACAAAAGGCTGTTCCAAAGGGCTATCAGATTTTGAGCTTTGATTTGCCCGAGCATGGCGGCAGAAAAAATGAAAATACGCCCTGCAAGGTGCAGTACTGTGTAAAGGATTTGACGGATATTATGACCTATGCAAAGGACAGGTGGAGCAGTATCAGCCTGTTTGCAAACAGTATGGGAGCATATTTCAGTCTTTTGTCTTACTGTAATGAGGCTTTGGAGAGGGCATGGTTTTTATCGCCGCTGGTGGATATGCAGCGCATGATTGAAAATATGATGACGTGGTTTAATGTTACCGAGGAACAGCTTAAAAGTGAGCAGACCATATCAACACCAATGGGACAGACCTTGTACTGGGACTATTACTGCTATGTTAAGGAGCACCCTGTCCGTAAATGGGATACACCTACATATATTTTGTACGGCGATAAGGATGAGCAGTGCGAGCGTGATACGGTCTATGGCTTTGCGGAACGCTTTTCCTGCAAACTGCAGCTTGCAGAGGGCGCAGAGCATTGGTTTCATACTCCCGAGCAGCTGGCTTTAATGAAAGAATGGCTTGATACAACGGTGTAAGGGGGTATTGATTATGAAACGTGAGCTGGGTATTGCAAGGTGTGGTCTTGCGTGCTGTCTGTGCGCCCAAAACTCTGTCTGTTTGGGCTGTAAGGCTGATGAGTGCAGCGGTAAGGAATGGTGCGAAAACCGAAAATGTTCAATCGAAAAGGGCGTAAGCGGCTGTTATGCCTGCGAGGGTGATTGTAAAAAAGCTCTGCTGCAAAAGATAAAGCCGTATGCGTTTACTCTTTTTGTCAAGCGCTATGGCGAGGAATGTCTGCTCGACTGCCTTGAACGGAACGAGAAAAATGGTGTTGTGTAACACCGCAGTGGAATATCGGGTGATTATGATGATTTTGATGATGTGGAAAAGCTTATAGAATTTATAAAAACAGGCAAACGGTGATTTGTGCCTGTTAAGGCTTATTATGAGGTGTATCATGAATGTGGAATTTGGCAATACAGGCGATATAGATGAGTGGATGAGCCTTGTTGAGAAAATAAGGTATAATTTTCCGGGATTGGAAACAAATGAGGGTATAGCTGAACATAGGGAAATTGTACTGAAGTTTATGGACAAAAAACAGGCTTTATGTGCAAGAAAAGATAAAAAAATAGTCGGGGTGCTTCTGTTTTCAAGAGGGCATAATATGATTTGCTGTTTAGGTGTTTTGCCCGAATACAGAAGATGCAAGGCTGCAACTATGTTACTTGAAAAGGCATTGAGTGAATTGGATAAAAGCAAGGAAATTACGGTTACAACCTTTAGGAAAGACGATGAAAAAGGAATTGCACCAAGAGCCTTGTATAGAAAATTTGGCTTTGTTGAGGATGAATGTATAGAGGAGTTCGGATATCCAAGCCAAAGGTTTGTATTATATCCGTAAATTAGAGTTTATCGGTGTGTCGCTAGCGCAACACACCGATAAGATGAAATACACTGCGTGCATTTCATCTTGCTGGGGTACTGACGTACCCACCAAGGAAGTAACAACCCGTGCCTCGCTACGCTCGACACTCTTGTTATCCCT
>CABUWB010000245.1 GCA_902495025.1 uncultured Eubacteriales bacterium | reverse complement strand
GTTTAAGCTCAATATCCCTGTCAATGAGCTTGCGGTCGGCATAAAAGGAGTAATCGCCAAGATACAGCTTGGATTTGCGGTTTTCAATTTCAAGTATTTTGGTTACTGTTTTATCAAGGAAATATCTGTCGTGCGAAACAATAATCACACAGCCCTTATATGAGCGTATATAGTCCTCCAGCCATGAGAGAGAGTCAATATCAAGGTGGTTTGTAGGCTCGTCAAGCAGAAGAATATCGGGTGAGGTAAGCAGCAGCCTGCCAAGCGCCACCCTTGTTTTCTGTCCGCCTGAAAGCTCGTTAATATGCTGGTACGCCTCGTCAGAGGAAAAGCCAAGTCCCTTTATTACGCCCCTTAAACGGGACTTATACTCATAGCCGTTTTTCTCCTCCAGCTCATGCGAAAGTGCCGTATACCTCTCCATAAGCGTTTCAAGCTCCTCGCCCTCGGCAGAGGACATTTTCTGCTCAGTAAGGCGCATATTTTCCTCAATAGCCATTATATCCTCAAATACCGTCAGCAGCTCCTCATAAATTGTCTTGCTGCTGTCAATTTCAATATTCTGCGAAAAATAGCCAAGCGTTGCTCCCGACGGTATGGTAACGCTGCCGCCGTCAAGGGATATTTCGCCCGTAATTATTCTGAACAGGGTGGACTTGCCCGCACCGTTTACGCCCACAATACCTATTTTATCGTTAGCCTCGGCGGTAAGAGAAATATTTTCCAGTATCACGTCCGTACCGAAGGACTTTTGTATATTATTAAGTGAAAGTATCATAATAAGCCTCCATAACAAAAAATTATAGCCGCAAAAACGCCGCAAAGCAGATTAAACAGACGTTTTTCCGTTAATTCACAACTATAACCCATTATATTTTAACAGATTTTGCACTGTATTAAAAGTGTAAAGATTGACAAAAATTATGTAAAGTATTATACTTATTTATATATTATCGTAGCTGAAGCTCCGATTGTGTCTTGCTGAAGCAATCCACCAATTTGCTTCACAAATTAATATAACTAACCTTTAGGCAAGCCTAAAGGCAACTTATCATCGCAAAAATGAAATAAATTCCCTTTTTGCTACGATAAGTTATATATCTGGAAGGAAATGGTAAAATATGGACGACGAAAAGAAAATTTCGATTGCAGTTATCAAACGACTGCCAAGATATTACAGATATTTGGGGGATTTGCTCGACAATGGCATTACACGTATTTCCTCCGGCGATTTAAGCCGCAGAATGAATGTTACCGCCTCGCAGATAAGGCAGGACCTTAACAAGTTTGGCTGCTTTGGTCAGCAGGGCTACGGCTACAACGTGGAGCTGCTGTATGAGGAAATTAAAAAAATACTCGGGCTTGACAAGGTTTACAACATAATTATAATAGGCGGCGGCAACCTCGGTCAGGCGCTTGTAAACTACGGCAACTTTGGCAAAAGGGGTTTTAAGTTTACCGCTGTTTTTGACCGTAACCCAAAGCTTATAGGTCTTAATATAAGAGGTATTGAGATAATGGACGTTTCCACGCTCGACCACTTCCTCAAAAACAACAGGGTGGATATTGCTGTGCTTGCACTGCCAAAGGACAATGCAAAACAGGTTGTACCCCTTATTGTTGAAAACGGCGTTAAGGGTATATGGAATTTTTCACACGTTGATTTGGACGTGCCCGATGATGTTGTGGTGGAAAATGTACACCTTACAGACAGCCTTATGCAGATTTCCTATGCCATAAGGGATAAAATGCCCGATGTGGAATAAGTTAAGTTCATAAAGAGAACAGAAATTTCAAGGATTTTGGTGAGAAAATATAACCCAAAATACCAAGCACAAAAAGAGCCGACGCAATTTTTACTGCGTCGGCTCTTTCAAATTAACATATCATATATTTTAATACATATAGCTGTCCTTGTGAGCCATATACTTGCTTACCATAAGCATAATCTTAAATATAATGGCATCATCAAAGTTTCTGAGGTCAAGTCCTGTCATCTTCTGCAGCTTATCAAGCCTGTAAACAAGCGTGTTTCTGTGAATATAGAGCTGACGTGAGGTTTCGGACACGTTAAGGTTATTTTCAAAAAATTTATTTACGGTAACAAGGGTTTCCTCGTCAAACTGGTCCATGGAAACACCATGCAGCACCTCGTTAATAAACATTTTGCAAAGTGATGTAGGCAGCTGATAAATAAGTCTGCCGATACCAAGCTGCTCATAGTTGACAACACTCTTGCTCTCCTCAAAAATTTTGCCAACCTCAAGAGCCATTTTTGCCTCCTTATAAGATGCGGAAACATTTTTAAGGTCCATAACGGAGGTACCTATTGCAATGTAAACATTGCTCATAGCCTCGGCTGTAAGGGTGTCGTAAATGGTTTTGGCAATAGCCTCAATTTCCTCCCTGCCGTCCTTTTCCTTAAGCTCCTTAACAAGGATAATACTCTTTTCATCAACAGCGGTAACAAAGTCCCTCTGCTTTGTTGGGAATATGCTGCGCACAATCTCAACCACATTAAGGTCCTTGTCAATTTCAGTTTCAATAAGGTAAACAATACGCCTTACGTTATTTTCAATATGGAGCTTTTTTGCACGTGAATAAATATCCACCAGCAGCAGATTGTCAAGAAGCAGGTTTTTAACAAAGTTATCCCTGTCATAACGCTCCTTATAAGCAACAAGCAGATTTTGTATCTGAAATGCCGTAATTTTGCCTATACGGTAGGTTTCCTCATCCTCGCCCTTAATAAGGACTATGTACTCGGTATTGTTATTATCAAACACTTTAAAGTACTGGTAGCCCTGCACAAGCTGATTTTCAGCCGGACTGGCAACAAATATATTTATATTTTCAATGGTAGTGTTTGCCATACCCTCCTCGGTAGTGGCTACAACCTTACCCTCTCTTTCGGCAACGCTGAGCTCACGTCTGGTAATATTTTTAAGTCCGTCAATGGTGCTCTGCAAAATCTGATTGGAAATCATTAACCTCACTCCTTTATAATCATTCAGAATTAGCTAATTATATTTTATAACAAAATCACGAAAATTAAAAGAGAAAAGTTTAAATTTTTATAAAAAAATTTAAAAAAATCAATTTTTAATGAAATTTTCAATCATTTTTTTATAAAAAACTGTTTTTATGACGAACTTTATGTTATAATAAATATATATTAACTACACAGGAGGCAGGCTATGCAGGCATCTAATCAGAAAAAACAGGTTCAGGTTGTAATCGGGGGCAAGGTTTACAAGCTTGCAGGCAGCGAGAGCGAGGAATATATCCAGGCCGTTGCACACTACATAAACAAAAAACTTGTGGAGCTTAGCAAAAACAGCTCCGCCGGTATTGAATTTTCGGAAAATTATCCTATTCTGCTTGCGCTTAACATAGCAGATGATTTATTTAAGGAAAAGAATAAGGACACCGCACAGGACGGACAGACCTCGGCAGCATCGGACGAAGCTCTTGCCGACTTATCGGATTTAAGCAATCAGCTTGTTGAAAAGACTAACGAGATTGACAGCCTTAACAAAACCATATCCGAAAAGGACGGCATTATCGCAAAGTATAAGGCAGCTATGCAGAGCGGCTCT
>CABUWB010000244.1 GCA_902495025.1 uncultured Eubacteriales bacterium | reverse complement strand
TTCTTAAAATAGTTGTTCTCTTCATGAAAATTCCTCCTTTTTAAATAATAAAGTATTTTGTTTTTGTATAGGACTTTGTCCTTACACCTATAATTTATCTGTTTTTTGAAAAATCCGTAGAGCATTTTAATTTTTTTGCGTTTTAAATTCTCCTGCTGTTTGATGCTTATACAGATATAAATATTCTACTTCAATTAATATATATATCTGCCATAGACTGGTGGAATATGCAACGGAATACAGACGACTTTACGTTTATTAGTTGGTATATGTGCTATACGCTCATAGCTTTTTTTGGGGGTAACGGTTTTTGTGTAACCATCCCAGTAAATATCCACATCAAGGGCAGTGGCAAGTGCCCTGAGAGGTATGAACAGCTCGTCATCACTGATTTCGGGATATGCGTTGTTTTTTATGGGCACATTTTTCTGATTTACCATTATGTACCCACTGTTTTCGCTGAAAAATATCTCATCGCTGCCATAAGTAATAAGTGCTGATTTGCCGTTATCAGTTATTTTTGTACTAACTGATTTGCCTCCTATACCTTTAATAATATATTCCACAGCATCTACCGAAAGCATTGAACTGCTGCTTTCTGCCTGTATATAGGTCTTTGTCCCAAAACATTCCTTTCCGTTATTTCCGTCGATTACAGACTCACCGATTTTGATTTTGGCGCTTATCCATTCAGTGTAAGGTACATCTCTATATTCAGGCTCCAGAACTGTTCCACCATTACCTCTGCAAACAGGATATACTGAATTGGATAATCTGCCGGATATGTTGCATTCTGACATATTGTTATTACTGACAATAACTGTACTGTTGCTTTTTTCAATTTCGATGGTGGCAGGAAGGGCTGCTGCATGTACCGAAACAGAAAAAAGATTAAAAAAAAGTAAAGCTGATAAAAATTTTTTCATAAAAATTCCTCCTTTAAAAATTTAGTGATTTACCTAAAGAATTATTGTCCTTACACGAATAATTTATATATTTTTTTGATTTGCGTAATCAAAAAATTATATTTTTAAATTTGTTTAACATCTTTATTCGCTAACAAATCAACAAATACAGCAGTATATAGTTTCAAGTAAATAAACCGTCGGGACTAAATGAGATTAACTGCGCAAATATAAACATTTGGTGCAATTTGTTGAAATTCAGCGATTTTTATGATATACTATATGTATATTTAAGGTTTGCTGCCAATGTTTGGTTCTGCCACATATACTTGTACAGAATTGTCATTTGCTTATACCAATTAATAATGAAGTTTATATAAAACAGAGGAGGAAAATATGATAGTTTTTGCCACCAAAATCCCCGTAAAAGCTCAAATGACTGAACAAAACTTCATTGATTTATGTGCCGAATGGGTTTTAGACAGTCCACATTACCATGGTTTAATCATAGATTATGATGTTTACAGCCATAAGGATTATGAAATAAGTTGCGATAATATCACTTGCCAGATTACGTGTTATAAAAATGATTCGGCAGAGATTACTGCATTTCGCTTGAAAAACATTGACAAGGCTTCCGATATCTGGACATTGGATTTACTTTTTATTTGTGAAGATAACAAAAAATATGTAAGTGTACAGAATAACTTAGACTCGAACTCGTACAACCCTAAAATACCACATAATCACAAGCCAAACTTTATCAAAAAATTAATGGAAAAGGATTATGGCCTGAAAGAATTAAATTTTGAAGTTAAGGACAGCTTTTCTGTTTGCAATTCGGAAAATCTGGAGGTATATGCTGAATTTATAAATGGCAATATAAATAAAGAGCTGCCTATGGTTTATGTAAGCAAGGATTTTGATACATATAAGGTTAATTATAATAAATTATCCACATGGCTTTCGGGGATGGCTTATGTTGTTATTGAGCAGGACAAAGCTACGTCTTTGAGGCTTAGAGAACTTACAAATTCAAAAAATGCTCATAATGGATACATAGGCATATACTATCCTGGTTCTAACAATTATCAGGTATATTCTCCGAATGATTTTGAATGTAACAGCTTTGAATCAAACATCGCATTAACAGTTCAACAATCCCTGATTAATCGTATGTCTTCAAGTGAATATAACTGGATTCAGATTCAGGCAATGAAAGCAAAGGCTAAGGTGATACATTCTCAAAACGTTAGTCAGGAATTAGAGGATTTCATAAGCTATGCAGATGATAACGAAAGGGAATTGAAGAAAAAAATAGAATCATTGCAGTTAAGTAATGCTGTTCTGACAGCCCAAATGGAGGCAATAAAAGCAAAGAATAATGATGGCGGCATCCATCTTACCACAGACTTGCAGGATTTTTACATAGATGAGCAGTACGATTTTATATTAAATCTCCTCTCTGAAGTAAAAAATCAGATTAGGGAGCTTAATGTAGGTAATTTCCGCCGTCACGAAATTCTTAACAGTATACTGGAGAATAATACGCAGACCGGCGAGGGTCAAAGGATTGCAGAAGAATTAAAGCGGATTTTCAAGCCTGGCTTTACCTGGAATGCCACTACAAAGAAGAAAATTAAGGACCTGGGCTTTACTATTGAGGAAAACGGCCACAAGAAAATTGTTTTCCATGACAATAAATATATGTATACGGTAGCCAGTACACCCGGAGATACCAGAGGTATTAAAAACTTATTAAGCGAAATTGAAAACGGAATAAGCATAACCAAAAAACTTTTGTAATTCAGTCTGCTTTAGCACCAATACTAATATAGAAAATTTTAAGGCGCCTTATTATCTCCAATACAAAAAATGTATCGGATTATATAGTTCGGCGCCTATATCAACATTATATAATTTATGGTATAAGAATTTTGGCAGACAAACCCGCCTTTTTTCTTTTATATGAACAACAAAAAGCAACCATATTTCTTAATGAATGGTTGCTTTTTTCATGCCAATAAAAGATATAACAGAAATAATGCTAAAAAGGTCAATATACAGAGTTCATGCTTCCTGCGGAGTTTTGCAGCAAGTGATTTTTCCTGCCCCAGAAATCAAAGTCATTCCCCCTATAGAGTAACACTGATCCAAAACATTGGGCGTGGGCTATAAAAGCAAACCCAGAGCTTTCGTCCCCTACGGAGTAACACTGGCCCAAAACGTCAACATATTAATGCAGAAGATTTAGCGTTTTCGTCCCCTATGGAGTAGCACTGGTCCAAAACAATGCAAAAGTAAAGATTTTCCTAAGAAACGTTTTCGTCCACTATGGAGTAACACTGGTCCAAAACTACTCCACTTTGTTCCAATAAAAAATTTGTTTTCGTCCCCTATGGAGTAACACTGGTATAAAACCTCAAATTTACCTAAAACTATAATAGCATAATTATATAAATTTAGCAACAAAAATTTACACATTATGCAGCATTAATTTAGCCTGTGTACTTTTTACACGCCCAGTGTGGTTTTATAATATAGTCCAGCAAATAATTTTAAGAAAAATTGAAATGTTTTACGGATTTTTCAAAAAACAGATAAATTATAGGTGTAAGGACAAAGTCCTATACAAAAACAAAATACTTTATTATTTAAAAAGGAGGAATTTTCATGAAGAGAACAACTATTTTAAGAA
>CABUWB010000243.1 GCA_902495025.1 uncultured Eubacteriales bacterium | reverse complement strand
TGCCTATACAGCTTTTGTGGGTCAATCTTGTAACAGACTCCCTGCCTGCAATTGCACTGGGACTTGACCCCTGCGACAGCGATATTATGCAGAGAAAGCCAAAAACTGACAGCTCCTTATTTTCGCCGTCGCTATGGCTGAGGATAGGCGTTGAGGGTGCTATGATTGGTATGCTTGCGCTTATTGCCTTTGCTGTCGGCTCGGTTCTGTATGGCAGTATAAATATCGGGCGCACAATGTCCTTTGCAGTTCTGAGTATATCCCAGCTTGTACACGCCTTTAATATGCGTAGTGAACATTCGCTCTTTTGCATAAATCCGCTTGACAACAGATACCTTGTGGGGGCACTGGCGGCAGGTACGCTTATGCAGTGCGCTGTTATACAGATACCTGCGGCGGCACAGGTGTTTAAGGTAACACCGCTTGACAGTATACAATGGCTGTGGGTTGTAATGCTCTGCCTTATGCCGCTTGTCATAGTGGAGCTTGAAAAAAGATTGGCGGGTGAGGAATATTCCGTATGAAAACAGAATATAATTTTATACAATCAGTTTTACAAGAGGTGATAAAAATGGAAAGAAGAAACTACCGCAGCAGGGCATACAGGCATCACAGGAGAGCAAAAAAAGAGAACGGCAGCTACTTTTTTATAAAGGCTAATATCTGCCTTGGCATAATAATATGTGCCTTTGCCGCTGTATCAACGGAGAATGAAACCATAAGGGCAGGCTGTGATAAGGCTGCCGAAATTTTAAGCGCAAATACCGATTTTAAAACGGAGGGCAGCAAACTGCTTTCGGTAATAAACGGCGGCGGTGATTTATATACCTTTGCAGGCGAAAAGGAAGATATTAAGCTGAGTGATGAAATAAAGTCTGAAATTGAAAGCCGCAGCAGTGTATACGAAAAAAACAACAAGGGTGCGCCGCAAACGGGTGGATTGTTCCGCTAGAGGGAGTTATTACCTCTGCATACGGTGAGCGTACCGACCCTATTGACGGCGGCGGTGAGATACATAACGGAGTTGATATTGCAGCACCGGAGGGAACACCTGTTATAGCAGCAAGTGACGGCACAGTTACCGAAACAGGCTCCTCTCCAAGCTGGGGCAACTATATGCGTTATAAGGCATACGACGGAAAAACCGTAATATATGCGCATCTGCAAAGCGTGTGCGTTAATGAAAACGACAGCATAAGGCAGGGTGATGTTGTGGCTTACTCGGGCAATACCGGTGCGTCAACAGGGCCGCATCTTCACTTTGGCGTATATGACGGCGGCAAAAGCGTTGACCCTCGGCAAATGTATGGAGAGTGAATAATATTGAGCTTTAAAATTAAGGGCTTTGGTGTAAATCTGAAGCCCTCGTTTTTTGTTATGTGTCTTTGCCTTGTACTGCTTGGCAGGGGCAGGCTGCTTTGCGTTACGGTGTTTTCGGTTACGCTGCACGAGGCGGCGCATATACTGTCGGCTGCACTTTGCGGCATACGTGCAGAGGGTATAACCGTAACACCTATCGGGCAGAGGGCTGAAATAAACGGTATGGAGGGTATAAGCCTTTTCAGACGGCTTGTAATTACTGCGGCAGGGCCTCTTGCAAACCTTGTATTGTGGCTTTTTACTGGCAGTGAAATTAATCTTGCGCTTTTTATTTTTAATCTGCTGCCGGTATATCCGCTTGACGGCGGCAGGCTGCTGCACTATATACTTGGCTGTTATATAGGTGTGCTGCGTGCAAACAGGGTGCAGAGTTATTTAAGCAGGGCAGTGGCGGCAGCAGTGTTTTTACTTGGCTTTGTACAGACGGTGCTGTGCTGCTACAATGTAAGCCTTATTTGTATAGGTCTTTATCTTTTAAAAATAAACAGGCGTGAGTATATCAATATGACCTTTGCCTTTTACCGCAGTGTAATATACCGCAGCGATAAAAAGGTGCTTGCGGTAAGGGGAATTATGGCAGGCGAGGGCATTAAGCTGAAAACGCTTGTATACCGCCTTGGCTGGGATTACTATACCATAATTTACATAAGGGATAAAAACGGGAGCTGTACAAGGAGCATTAATGAGGAGGAGCTTATATCTTATATAATGCGGTACAGTATAAATCACCGCCTTAGGGACATTATAAGTGAAAAAGGTTGCGTTTAGGGACGTAATGATGTAAAATAAATAAATAACGGTATGACACATAGGAGGAATTGTTTTGAAAAGATATATTGCAATTGTGCTTGCGGTGCTTGCTGTTGGTATGACAATGCCAATGAGTGGCTGCAAGGACAATAATAAAACTAAAATTGAGGCGCAGCAGGACCCTGAAATGTCTGCACAGCTTGAAAAGCTGAAAGAGAGAATAGACGCACTTACAGCAAAGGCTGATGAGCTTTACGGCGACGGCAGACTTGATGAGGAAAAATATCAGGCTGTAAAAAGGTTAAGTGAAACTCTGGCGGGTATCGGCAGTGAAGCAACAAATGAAAACAGGCTTAAATTAAATGAGCTTAAAAAGCAGGTTGATGACCTTGAATATGACCTTTCCGCAATTGAGGACCCACAGCAGACGGACGTCAGCACAGCACTTACAAGCCTTATGGACTGTATAACCGAGCTTGAGCCTGCAATAACATCGGCACATACTGACGGCAAGCTGCCCGATGACAGATTTGCACAGTTTAATGAATATAAAGCAGAGGTGCAGGGCTATATTGACGGCACTAAGGAAAAGGGCGACAATATATCCGAAAGACTTGCGGAAATACGCTCCGATGTTACAACAATGGCATCACAGGCAGAGGCAGACAACGAGGTTATTGACAAGCTGCTTGCAAAGCCTGTAACCGTTCAGGACAGCACACAGCTTGAGGAGCTTGTATCAAGCTATATCGAGCTGCAGGACGAGGTTATGAAAAAGGTTGAAAACAAGGAGCTTACAGAGGCTAAGCTCAATGAGCTGCTTACAACGGGTGTAAAGGTTGCACAGGTAAAGGAGGCACTGCGCACAGGCAACATTACCGATGAAACAAGGCAGACAATGCAGGAGTGCAATACGGAGCTGAAAGCCTTTGCGGAGAGTATTGGCTCAAAAACAGCAGAAAATTTTAAATAAATAATTATAAAGTGCTATTGGAATAAGTATTTTTGCTTACAAAAGGCGATAAAAGTGCCGTATAATTATCAATAAAAATACTTGATATTTTGGCTTGTGTGGTTTATAATAAAGCCAAGTTAATAAACAACTATTATTACAAGGGCGTATTAATATTTTAATGCGCCCTTTTTTCTATTAAAAAAGGAGGAATTACGGTGGAAACTAAATTAAACTTTATCGACGGTAAGTGGACTGCCGCATCAACCGGCAAAACAAGAGAGGTTATTAATCCTGCTACAGGTGAGGTGCTTGCCCTTACAACAGAGAGCAGCGCAGAGGATACAAAGGCGGCTATTGCTGCTGCAAAAAAGGCTTTTTACGAAACAAGGGAATGGAGAGATACGGACGCACAGGCTAAGTCCGATATGATGCTTAAAATTGCGGATTTAATGGACAAGTACCGCACAGAGCTTGCAGAGCTTGACACAAAGGATAATGGCAAGCCGCTGCGTGAGAGCGAGGG
>CABUWB010000242.1 GCA_902495025.1 uncultured Eubacteriales bacterium | reverse complement strand
TGTCTTACCAACATTGCACACCATGCAGGGGGCGACAGATTATTTGTAACCATATCAGAGGATGAAAACACGATTGCCGCCGAGCTGACAAACACAGGTAAACCGCCTGCTGGAATAATAAAGGAAAGCGGCGGTTTAAAAAACTTGCGCCGTATTGTGGAGGAGGCAGGCGCAAGCATGACTATAGAAAGCATGCCGCATTTTCTGCTGCGGCTTAAATTCAGTAAAGGAGAACAGGTAGAATGGCTAAAACAAGGGTTCTGGTTGTAGATGACCAGTTAGTTGTAAGGCAGCTTTTTGAAATATACTTAAAATCCAACAAAAAATATGAAATTGCAGCGCTCCTGCCATCTGCTGCAATGGTGTGCGATTTTATAAATACAAATCCTGTTGACCTTATTTTACTGGATATACTTATGAATGACGGCTCAAACGGACTTGATGTTGCCTGTGAGATAAAAAAAGACCACCCCGATATAAAAATTATTGCGGTAACTGCCATGGCAGAGATGTCATGGCTTAAACGTGCAAGGAAAATAGGCATTGAGAGCTTTTACTATAAGGAGGCACCCCAGCAGACCATTATTGATATAATAGACAGAACAATGGCGGGGGAGTGTATTTATCCCGATGCGTCGCCTGATATTAATATAGGCTTAATGTGCAGCAAAAGCTTTTCAAAAAGAGAGATTGATATTCTGCGCCTTATGACTACGGGAATGTCTAACTCAAAAATTGCAAAAGAGCTGTGTATTTCTGAGGGTACCGTTAAAACCCACATACACAGTATGCTTAAAAAAACAGGCTGCGATAACCGTACGGAGCTTGCCATTGAGGCAAGGGTAAAGGGTGTTGTTGTTCAGCTAAATAAAACGTAAAAAATTTGAGGTTTGGGGCTGTTTTTTTACAGCCCCATTTAAATTACAAGGGTTTGTTGACAGATAGTATTAGTTGTTGTGTATTTTCTTGATTAAAGTATTTGCCTGTGATATAATCTAATTAATGTAAAAGTAATGTGCTGCAGGAGGAATTTACATGAGTATTTATACAATAATTGCAGGTGTAAATGGTACGGGAAAATCCAGTTTAAGAGGTGTACTGGAAGGACAGAATGTTAATCTTGGACACATAATTGACCCTGATTTAATAGCGAAAGAAAATGATAATGATTTAGTTAGGGCTGCTAAAATTGCTGTTGAAAAAATTAAAGATTGTTTGGATAAGAACATATCCTTTACACAAGAAACGACCTTATCGGGACATACTGTATTAAATACGATAAAAAGGGCAAGAATGCAGGGCTATTACGTTTCTCTCTATTATATAGGCTTAAGCAGTGCTGAGGAGAGCATTGAGCGTATAGCTAACAGGGTACGCAAGGGTGGACATAATATTCCTGCAAGTGATGTTATAAAGAGGTATGGAAAGCGTTTTGATATGCTTACTAAGGTTATTGATTATTGTGATGAAATTAGTTTTTATGATAATGAAAATGGCTTTGTTAAGGTGGCTGAAATCAAAAACGGGCATTTCAGATATATTAATGGTTACAGACCGAAATGGATTGTTGAATTAAATAAATTGCTGGACAGCTAAAAAATAAGCAGCACTAATTGTCTTTTGTCAGTTGGTGCTGTTTTGGTGTTGAGAGTATGTTTATTATGGTGGTTATCATAGTTGTATGTTTTGCTAATTTATCGGTAACTACGTATATGCCAATGAAATAACAAAGGAGGTGTCTTTGTGCCATTTAAAATTATAAGAAATGATATAACAAAAGTAAAAGCAGATGCGATTGTCAATACCGCAAATCCAAAGCCGATATATGCAAGTGGTACAGACAAGGCAATATATCAGGCGGCAGGTGCGGATATGCTCCTTAATGAGCGAAAGGCAATAGGCTGCATAGAGCGTGGTGATATAGCAGTTACAGGTGCGTACGCTTTAAATGCAAAGTATATCATACATACAGTCGGACCGATATGGACAGACGGAAAGCATAGTGAGTTTCAGACGCTTGAAAGCTGTTATACCAAGTCACTAAATAAGGCGTTGGAGCTGGGCTGTAAAAGTATTGCATTTCCGCTTATTTCAACCGGTGTTTATGGGTTTCCAAAGGATAAAGCGCTGCAGATTGCTGTGTCGGCATTCAGCAAATTTCTTCTTGAAAATGAAATGCAGATTATTCTTGTTGTGTTTGATAAAAAGGCATTTCAGCTTTCGGAACAGCTTGTTGGTGAGGTTGACTCGTTTATAGACGCTAACTATATCAGACGAAAGCATAACAGTGAATATTCTGACAGAAGATATACAGAAAGCGAGATAGAATCTGTTGCTGCGTACGACGCTGATATTTATGAAGAACGTTTGCGTTATCGTGATGCAGAATATAATTCAGCAGATGGAAGTATGTTGTTTTCAGAGCCATATACAGAGCAGTTTTTGGAAAAAGAACTGGACAATGTAGGTATGTCTTTTCATGACAAGTTATTTGAGCTGATTGGCAAAGCCGAAATGGATAACAAGGATGTGTGGAAACGTGCCAACCTTGACCGAAAACATTTTTCAAAGATACAGTGCAATAAAGAGTATCATCCAAAAAAGAAAACGGTTATGGCATTATGTATTGCACTGAAGCTGGATTTAGAACAGTCGGTGGATTTGCTGGCGAGGGCAGATTGGGCGTTCAGTCCAAGCAGTAAGGTGGATTTGATTGTGAAAAAGGCAATTATTGATAAGCAGTATGACATATATCAGTTAAATCTGGTGCTTTTTAAGTACACAAATGAAATACTTGGAATTTAATTAAGAAAATTGATAAGGGTGCTTAATTCAATGAAATTTCAATATAATTATTGTTTGCAGGATAGATTAGATTTGTCCATATCCGTCCCTTGACTTATCATATAATTTATGCTCCAAAAGTGTCGCCGACTCAGCGACCTCACAACATTGCTTATAATATATAATGTACTTGTAAGAAAAAAACAGGTGCCAGAGCAGACTGGAGATAGGAGGAGCTATGTACGGAGCAATTTTAGGAGATATTATAGGAAGTCCCTTTGAATTTAACAGAGGAGATAAGACAAAGGATTTTACGTTGTTTACAAGTGAATCTGGTTTTACAGATGATTCGGTTATGACGGCGGCTGTGGCGGAGGCTCTGATAGCAGCAGGACCTGACGCATCTGAATATGAAATTAAAGACGCTGTAACAGCCTCTATGAGAGAGTGGGGAAAGAGGTACCCTTATGCAGGATATGGCGGAAGATTTCGCCATTGGCTTAATGCAAAAAATCCCAAACCATACAACAGTTATGGGAATGGTTCGGCTATGAGGGTATCTGCGGCGGGCTGGTTATATACTACATTGGAGCGCACCCGAGAGGTCGCAGTATGTACTGCAGAGGTAACCCACAATCACCCTGAAGGCATAAAAGGTGCGGAGGCTGCGGCAAGCTGTATTTTTTTGGCGAGGAATGGGGCAGATAAAGAAGAAATAAAGGAATACGTGTCAAAAGAGTTCGGATATAATCTTAATCGTACTCTGGACGAAATAAGACCAACGTATCATCATGTTGAAAGCTGCCAGCAGACGGTGCCAGAAGCAATT
>CABUWB010000241.1 GCA_902495025.1 uncultured Eubacteriales bacterium | reverse complement strand
GAGCATTTTGAGGTTGAGGAAATTCATAAGGGTCTTAACATCGGTATTCTTGACGGTACAGTTACACCTGTTATCTGCGGTGCAGCAAACTATACAATAGGTATTAGAGTGCTTATGAACTCGATTAACAAGTTCCTTCCTCCAACAGCAAAGGTTAAACCTGTTATTGAGGCTATTAACCCTAAGACAGATGATATTATTGAAATTAACTGTGATGAATCCGAGCCTGTATCCGCATTTGTATTTAAGACAATTGCTGACCCATACGTAGGCAGACTCAGTATCTTTAAGGTATGCTCAGGCGTACTTAAAAAGGACAGTATGGTTAAAAACGTAAATAAGAATATTGCTGAGAAAATTGGTCATCTTTACATATTAAGAGGTAAGGAGCAGATTGATGTTGACGAGCTCAGAGCAGGCGACATTGGTGCTATTGCAAAGCTGCAGAACACAAGCACCTGTGATACATTGGCAAGCGCAGACAGACCTGTGCAGATGCCTCCTATTGATTATCCCGCAGCGCTTATGAGTATGGCAATCAAGCCTAAGACAAAAGGTGATGAGGATAAGCTGGCTGGCGCTATCAGTAAGATACTTGAAGAGGATAAGACAATGAGCTTTGTTGTAAATAAGGAAACAAAGCAGTCTATTATCAGCGGTGTCGGCGATACTCAGATTGATGTATTTGTAAACAAGCTTAAAAATAAATATAAAATTGATGTTGAGCTTTCAGAGCCTATCATTCCTTACAGAGAGAAAATCGGCGCTAAGGTTGAGGTAAGAGGAAAGTACAAAAAGCAGTCCGGCGGTCATGGTCAGTACGGTGATGTACTTATGTCATTTGAGCCTAACTATGACGATATGTCTGTGCCTTATGTATTTGAGGAAAAGATTTTCGGCGGTGCTGTACCTAAGCAGTATTTCCCTGCTGTTGAAAAGGGTTTACAGGAGTCTGTTAAGGCAGGTCCGCTTGCTGGCTATCCTGTTGTAGGTATCAAGGCTGTTCTTCTTGACGGCTCATATCACCCTGTTGACTCGTCTGAAATGGCATTTAAAATGGCTACACAGATGGCATTTAAGGACGCATTTACTCAGGCTAAGCCTAAAATTTTAGAGCCTATCGCATCGGTTGCAATTACCGTACCCGACGCTTACACAGGCGATATTATGGGCGATATGAATAAGAGAAGAGGACGTATCCTTGGTATGGAAAAGGACGGCAATAAGCAGGTTATTCAGGCTGAGGTACCTATGGCTGAAATTGCAAGATATGCTACCGACCTTCGCTCAATGACACAGGGCAGAGGCTCCTATACAATGGAGTTTGCACGCTATGAGGAAGCTCCTAACGATGTACAGACCAAGGTTATTGAAAAGAGAAAGGCTGAGCTTGCAGCAGAGGCTAAATAATTAAATAGTATTTTAAGCGGTGCAGACTTAGGTTTGTGCCGCTTTTGCTTTGAGATAAATATAGTTTGCGTTCATATAAAAATTACAACTCCAATAATATAACACTTTTATTACGTTTTCAATTTTTACTGGAAATATGACATATTATTTGATATACTAGACAATGAGGTGATTTTTTTTGAAAAGGGTAGTTGCCGCATTGGTCGGCATAGTTCTGGTTATATCAAGTTTTAATATTTCACATTCCTTTGCTGCTGAACGGGATGTAAGGGTCGGTTTGGAAAGGCATTACATAGGCGTAAGCAGTATTCCCATAAGTGACAACATTATTACAGTGCAGATTGGTGAGGGCAAAAAATACAGTGCAACCTCGCAGACAGGTTTTAGTGCGCAGCCTGTAAGTGGCAGTTATTTTGACTCGGGTCTTAAATTTGATAAGTATGATGATGCAAAGCTGTATGCAAAAGAGTTTGCACAGGAGGCAGTCCCCGTATTAAAGGACATCGGCTGGGGTGTTTACTTTACAAAATCCTCTCAGGAGGAAACAACCGAAGCGACAACTTTATATGATGAAAATGAAAGTGTGTCAGAGGTAATAACCGAGGTAATTGTAACCGAAAAAGAGGTTACCGGCTTTTCAAGCATTACCTTAGGCGGCAATGCTGTTGCTTTTAAGTCAGATGCAGGCACTTTATTTATAGTAAACGGCAGTGAGGCTGTACATATTTCAACAGGCAGCGGTATTGTTGATTTGGGCGGATACCGTTACAGAGATACAATTGAAATCTACCGTAACGGCGGTACGGTAAATGCTGTTAATATTCTTCCGCTTGAACAGTATCTGCTTGGTGTTGTTACATCTGAAATGCCACAGTCATGGCCAATAGAGGCTATTAAAGCACAGACTGTTGCCGCAAGGACATATACCGAGCGCAATTTAGGCAAGCATGGCAGGTATGATATGTGCGACAATACCGATTGTCAGCAGTACAACGGTGTAAACGGTGAATCAGTGGCAGGTACAACCGCTGTAAACGCTACAAAGGGCGTTATGGCTTATTATAATGGCGCACTTATATCCGCTACATATTTTTCATCCAGCGGCGGTCATACCCAGAATGCCGAGGATGTATGGGGGACAGCAGTACCTTATCTTATCGGTGTTAAGGAATTAAACGAAACAGGCGGCAAGCAATGGGTGCGCACCTTTACATTTACTGAAATGACGGAGCTTTGCAACAAATCAGGCTATAATATAGGCAATGTTACAGGCGTGCGTGTAGGTGAAACGCTTGACGGCGGTCTTGTAAAAACAATGATTATTGAAGGCACACAGGGAAACATTACACTTGAACGTGAGGATATACGTACACTGTTTAAAAACTCTGCCGAGGGCAGCTTATACAGCCGTAATTTCAAGCTGTCAAGCTCATCGGTAAAGTCTAACAACGTATATGTGCTTGCTGACGGTGATGAAAGCGGCAATGTGGATATCAGCGTTATTTCTGCTGTCAGCTCCAACGGTGTAATAGGTCCCGTTGAAAATGTAAATACTGTTGTAATAGGCAGTGAGGGTGAGTATGTTTTATCCTCTGCTGAAAATAATATGACAGAATCACAGGATAGTGTTACAATAACAGGCAGCGGCTACGGTCATGGTGTAGGTATGAGCCAGTACGGCGCAAAGGGTATGGCAGAGCTTGGCTATACTTATCAGGAAATTTTAAAATATTATTATACAGGAATAGATGTTCATTAAGGAGCAGTTTTGTAATGAAAAAAAGTGATTTTTATTATGATTTACCGCAGGAGCTTATAGCACAGCACCCCCTTGAGGACAGGGCGTCATCAAGGCTTATGGTGCTTGACAAAAAGACGGGAGCGGTGGAGCATAAAATATTCAGGGATATAAAGGATATGCTGCACAGCGGCGATTGCCTTGTAATTAACGAAACTAAGGTACTGCCTGCAAGGCTTATCGGTGCAAGAAAGGATACGGGCACAAGGGTTGAAATACTTTTGCTGACCCGCAAGGACGCCAACACATGGGAAACGATAGTTTACCCCGGTAAAAAAGCAAGACCGGGGCATACTGTAGGTTTTGGAAACGGACAGCTTGAAGCCACCGTTAAAGAGGTTGTAAACGACGGCAACAGAATTGTTGAGTTTAAATATGACGGTATTTTCGAGGAAATACTGGACGAGCTGG
>CABUWB010000240.1 GCA_902495025.1 uncultured Eubacteriales bacterium | reverse complement strand
TGATTTTGCCGATTAACCATATTTATTATAGCACAAAAAATATAAATATACTATTATTATACATAAAGGAGGCTTTTAAATGAAAGAAAACCAAAAAAACAAAAAACTATGTTACATGCTGTTATTTTCAGCGCTTGCAGTCATACTTTCCATATGCTTTACTGCAATGACGTATGCCGCAACCATTATCCCAAGTAAACCTAAGGTGGGTGATGGCACAACAGACAACCCATATCAGATAAGTAATGCAAAAGAACTATACTGGTTTGCACTCTTAGTAAATAACAGCACATTAACCGATGATGAAAAGCTAACTACACATAATGCAGTGCTTATTTCTGATATTGTTATTAACTCAGGGACAATGACAGCGACTAGTACTAATGTTACAGAATGGACTCCAATCAAAAATTATAATGCCGTATTTGATGGTCAAAATCACTCAATAAGTGGCTTATATTTTAATGATAATACATCAAATTATGTAGGATTATTCGGCAGCACAAAAACCAGTTCATCGGTTATAAAAAATGTAATTGTTGATAAGTCCTATTTTAATGGTTGTAATTATGTTGGCGGCATATGCGGTTCCAGTAGCGGTCTAATATCCAACTGCAGTAGTAACAATATCATTGAAGCTGCAGGCAACTTAGTTGGTGGTATATCTGGAAAAAACAGTTATCAAATAAACGGATGTAATAACCGCAGCAAAATATACGTAAGTATGTACCATGGAAATATATCTGGAGTTTATATTGGCGGAATCTGTGGATATGGTAATATAATTTATAAATGTAATAACTTTGGTAGCGTTGAAAGCTGTGTATCTTATATGTCGTTAAGAGATGGAATAAATGTCGGTGGAATTTGCGGAAGAGGGGTAAAAATAACATCTTGCGAAAATTCTGGGAAAATTTCAGGAACGTATAGCGGAAGCAAGATTTATTCTATTGTCAACCGTATTGCTGGAATTTGTGGCAACTGTGTTAGCTCAAGCACATTAACTTCTAAGATAAGCAGTTGTATGAACAAAGGTACAATTTATTCGTCAGCCGAAGCTGGTTCTGTTGAATCTCAAGCAGCAGGTATATGTAGTTATATTGGAGGCGAAATTGTAGCATGTGCTAATTCAGGCAGTGTTACGTCCTATTCAACCTCTACTGAAGACATAAGCTATGCTTATGCAGCAGGTATATGTTGCAAATCTACTAATGCTTACAGCTGCTACAACATTGGACAGTTGTATGCTATGCCTAAGGGCGTAATTAGGTCAAAGACTAAACGTTATGATTTGGGTATATGTATTCATCCAACTGCACAACACAATTATTATTTGAGCGGTACAGCAAGCTATTGTGATGACTATGGTCTTTATGAAGAACTAGCTGTTAGCTTGTCTGATTTTCAAAGCGGAATGGTAACATATAACATGAATAAAGGTTTAAAAGCTACAGGCTGGTATCAAAACATAGATTTAGGAAATGCAGATGCAAACCCAACGCTTGATTCAGATCATTATATAGTATACTATCTGTCTAACGAAAACAAGTATACAAATTATAAAAGCATCAGTATGGGAACCTGCGGTGGCGAAGACAGTGGTTTGAATCAATTTTATTCATCGGATATATCAACAAATACCTTAACTATCACAGGTGATGGCGCAATGGCAGATTACACAAGTGCAAATAATGCTCCATGGTATTCTGACAGGGCGTATATAAAATATTTGGTTGTTGATAAAGATGTGGTATTCGATGACTATGCACTTTATGGCTTACGTAATTTACGAATTGTATATTGTTACGAAAATTCGCCAGTAGCAAATCTTATTATAAATGACTACAATGATAATAATTTTATTTTGAAGTACATAGTTGATAGTAACTCAATTAAAATTGACAACATCAATCCAACTGATAAAACCTTTACCGTAACCGTTAATACCAATGATTTTGGCGGCAATGGCGCAAAGTATCTTGAAGAGGTTAGAATTATAGTAAACAACGATGATACAGACAGGGGCATTAAAAACTATAGTGATGATGAAACAGACGACAAATATATAAACTTTAATGTCAGTTATACCGATACTACGGGCAGTGATTCACAAGTAAGAGCAGAGGTTATTGCAAAGAACACTCCTGAAGATACAGAGCTTATATATTATGTTACCGATGTATATGATTTTGCGACTGGAGCGTGATTTATTTGAAAAGCTATACTAAACCTGAAATGGAAATTGCTATAATAAAAAACGAAAACATTATGACAGTTACTTTAAGTAATGTAAATACCCTAAACATTAAAAAGAATTCGGAAATCAATGTAATAAATTTCTAAAGGCAATAAACAGAGGATGTATTCATCAACCGAATACGTCCTCTTTTTCATTTCTTCCCATTCAATTCCCTAACCAAACTTATAACAAGCGCCAGCCGTTCGGGGCTTAATTTGCGTATTTCATTATACACCTCATCTGTTTTAAGCGGATTACCCACATCCATATTAAAAAACTCCTCGGGGGTAATATCAAGATATTCACATATATAAAAGAATCCCTGCATTGATGGATAAGACTTTTTATTTTCAATAACATTAATATAGCTTGCATTTTGCCCTATAGCTAAGCTCATTTCGCGAGCAGATACCTTTTTAAGTGTTCTTAATTGCGACAGCCTTTTTGCAAAAAAATCCTCATACATATAAATATCCATATAGAAACACCTCCTATTTATAACATTATATGGCACATAGGGGTATTTTATGTTATATTAATTGCTGCAATGTACTTGACATACAATATTATTTATCATATAATCTGCTTAATGAGATTTTATATATTGCAATCTTCCCTGTTTTTCATTTACCCTCCTTATTTCGGCGCACAAAATATAATTAACAATACTGACAGTATTATTTGTGCCTTTGAATATCTGTTTTTATCGCATTTTTAAAAATCACTAAATCCATATTTCGCAAAATTCTTAAAGTATATACACAAAATGTATTTGTTTGTAAATGCAAATTACTGTAAATTTCTGTAAAAACCAAATGAGGAGAATACAGAAATGAAAAACGCAACAGAACAGGGCGAGGAACAAAGCGAATATGCCTACATCACTGCCCTCACCGAAAATCTGCTTAATATCAGCGGCTTTAAGCCTTCACTTATGGGGTACGGCTACATTGTAAAGGCTGTTGAAATATACTTTACCTGCGGCTTTACCTTATCTCACCCCAAAACAAAGCTCCTTTATCCACAAATTGCAAAGCAGTGCAACACAAGTGCACAAAATGTTGAACGAAATATACGCACCGCCATTAAAAGCGCTTGGGAGCTAAACGGCGGCAATCGATTTTATCTGCGTGTCGGTTGCTTAAACAATATCGATAAACGCCCCACCTGCGGTGAGTTGGTAGATTTAATTGTGCAATATATAGAAAAATTTTAGTTTATCTGCCTGTCGGCAGTGAACAAAATGCTAGCATTTTGTTCAGTTTGGCAGAGGAAGAAACTACCAACCCGTGCTGTTCTGTTGCTCCGCAACAGCCATCACGAGTTTCAGTCCTCGGCGGAAATGAATTCCGCCTGCGGATTTTAGCCTGCGGCGCTTTTTAGTTACTCG
>CABUWB010000239.1 GCA_902495025.1 uncultured Eubacteriales bacterium | reverse complement strand
GTAATTAACTTGTAGGGGCGGATTCCATATCCGCCCGAATGTTGAACATGTTGCAATGGTTGACGGGCGGCAGGTTGCCGCCCCTACGAATGTTAGGTTGTTGATGTGACTCTGCTAAACATTAATTTATCTATTATACTCAAAATAAAAAGGCTATTGTATCAATAATACGACAGCCATTTTTGTTTTGTCAGTAAGCTTTGCTTTATCTGTAAATAACCGTATTTTCGATATATTTATCTGCGTTGTCGGTTTCAACATCGGGTTTAATGCCGCTGTGGTTAATGCTGCTGCCATTTGGTGTAAGTATGTCAAGCGTGGTTGCCTTAATGCCATAGCCATTAAGCAGCTTCATTTCGGTCTGTCCTATGCCTTTGCCGTAGCTTGTGCTGCCTATTACGGTTACGTTGTTAAGGTTGTCCCTCAAAGCATTTATAAATACCTCGGCAGCCGAGGCGGTGTTTTCGTTTTGCAGTATGTATATGCTGTCATATTCAAGCGGAGAGGTGTTTTTGGAGCAGCTTACGCTTGAAAGTGAGCTGCTGCGGTAATTGTACTGTGCAATTATGCTGCCCTCTGGCAGAAAAAGCTCCGCCGCCTTATCAGCCTGTTTAAGTATGCCGCCGGGGTTATCCCTCAAATCAATAACAAGGCTTTTGCAGCTTTTCATATCATCAAGGTTTTCATTTAAAATATTATCAGTTATACCCGAAAACGTGGTAAGCGTGAGCATACCCGTATTGTCATCAAGCATTTTAAAGACGGTCTGCTCGCTGTCGCTTTCCATATGCTCATGCTCCTCTTTGAGCCCTCCCCTGCGGAAAAGCATTGTAAAGGTATCTCCGTTTGTTTCATACAGCCTATCCATAAATACGGCTATTGTCATATTGTCAAAGTTTTTGTAATAATTTCCGCCGCTGTCCTCGCCAAGCGTCTGTGTGGATATTGTGTCAAGCGCAGCCGTATCCGTATAATTGCCTGCCATAAGTATTTTAAATATTGTGTAATTATAGTTAAAGAAAAACAGCGCAAGCAGGCATATAAACAAAGCTGCAATTTCAATCTGAAAGCGTATGTTGTCCCTTTTGAGCTTTTTAATAAGCTCGTCTTTTGTAAGTTCCTTTTTCTTCATAATTAATCCCCTAATTAATTCCGCCGTCAAGGCTTATAATCTGACCTGTGATATAGGTGTTTTCCTCTGCAAGGTAGAGCGCAAGCGAGGCAACCTCGGCAGGGTCGGCAAAGCGGCCGAGCGGTATTTCATCCGCAAAGGCGGCATGCTCCTCTTTTGTCATAAAGCTGTTCATTTCGGTTTCAACAGCTCCGCAGGCAATTGCATTTACATATATCCCCGAGGGGCCAAGCTCCCTTGCAAGTGCCTTTGTAAATGAGTTTACGGCTCCCTTTGATGCGGAGTATACAGCCTCGCACGATGCACCGCTTATGCCCCACATTGAGGATATATTTATAATTTTTCCGCTGTGGTTTTTTATCATATCCTGTAAGGCAAGGTGGGTGCAGTTAAACATACTGTCAACATTATTTTGCATAAGGGAGCGCCACTGCTGAGGCTGCATTGTGTTAAAAAGCCCGATATAGGATACACCTGCGTTGTTTATAAGCACCTCGGGGCTGCCCATATCGTTTTTAACGGCAGCAAACATTTTTTCAGCCTCGTCATAGTCCGACACATCTGCGATATAAGCTTTGGACGAGGGTGAGTATTTGTGCACCTCGCAAAGTGTTTTTTCAAGCTGCTCAACAGAGCTTTTTGTATTAAGTGCAACGCACCAGCCCTTTTTTGCAAAGGCAAGCGCAGCCGCCCTGCCTATGCCCTTTGCTGAGCCTGTAATCAATATGGTTTTATTCATAATAATCCTTCCTTTGCTTGCAATTATCAGCCGATAATGGTATCATAACTTAATAAAGGAAAAATTACAATAAGGATTGAGGTTTTTATGATAAATTTTTTCAGCGATAAGCGGTTTTTAAAAACGCTGGCATTTCTTGCAGTGCCTATTATGCTTAACGAGCTGCTTAACTCGGCTGTAAATATGCTTGATACATTTATGATAGGTACGCTTGGCGATGCGCCTGTTGCGGCGGTCGGGCTTGGCAATCAGGTGTTTTTTCTCTTTATACTGCTCTCCTTTGGCATAAACAGCGGTACGGCTATATTTATGGGACAGTATGCGGGCAAAAACGATATGCAAAACGTGCACAAAACCATAGGCTTATCACTTGTGCTTACTCTTGCGGCGTCGGTTATGTTTGCGCTTGCCGCTTATTTTATGCCCGAGGTCATTATGCGTATCTACTCAAAGGACGAGGTAGTTATAAGCCTTGGCAGCGGCTACCTTAAAACGGTGGCGGTGTCGTATATATTTACTGCGGTTATAGTGGTGTTTAACTCGGCATTAAAGGTTACGGGCAACACAATACAGCCAATGGCAACAACATTTATTGCCTTTATAATAAATATGGTGTGCAACTATATTTTTATTTTTAAAATGGGCTACGGCGTTAAAGGCTCTGCCATGGGTACGGTGTGTGCAAGGGCGTGCGAGCTTGTAATACAGTTTATTATAATGATAAAATGCAAAAGAAAGGTGCTTGCAAAGCCTGCGGCATACTTCGGCTTTAATTTTGGCTTCTGCAAAAATATAATACCTTTTGCCCTGCCCGTAATATGCAACGAGGCGCTTTGGTCGCTTGGCACAACGGGCTACAATATCGCCTACAAATACAGCGGTACACTGGCGCAGGCGGCGGTGCAGATAGCGACCACAGTGCAAAATCTTTTTATGGTTGCGGGTATGGGTATAGGCTCTGCCTGTGCAATAATGCTTTCCAACACGCTTGGTGCAGGTGATAAGGAAAAGGCGCTTGATAATTCAAAGCGGTGCGTATTTTTCGGTACGCTTATAAGCGGTATAATGGGTATAATACTTGCACTTAGTGCAGGCAGCATTGTGGGTATATTCAAGGTTGACCCAGTTGCAGGGCTTTATGCACACAGAATGCTGCTTATTGTGGCTGTCGGTGTGGTGGTTAAAACGCTTTCATATATAACGATATGCGGCATACTGCGCAGCGGCGGCGATACACGCTACTGCCTTGTGCTGGAGGGCTTTTCGGTATGGTTTATTGGTCTGCCAATGGCGTTTTTAGGCTCGGCAATACTGCACCTGCCTATATATATAACCTTTGCCATGGTCTATATGGAGGAGGTATTAAAGGTTATAATCAGCTTTAAAAGGGTTGCAGGCAACAAATGGCTGCGCACACTGGTATAATACGCATTTTTTGTGATATAATTTAATAGATAGGGAGTAAGGAATATGGATGAGATGGAGAATAACGGCTTACAGAATAACGAAACGTACAAAAAGAAGGACAGAAACTTTTTAAAGGGCGTGATGTTTGGCATAATGCTGACCGTATGTGTGGCGCTGTGTGTAAGGAGCGGCATGATAATTTACCGCCATATCGCAAAGGGTGAAATCAACTACAATACAAAGGCAAAGCTGATATATGAAACGCTTGAAAAAAACTATGTGGGCGATATTGATAAAAAGGATTTGTACGAGGGTATTTATGCAGGTATGGTATTTACTACAACCGACAGGTATTCAACCTATATACCCGCAGAGGCATACG
>CABUWB010000238.1 GCA_902495025.1 uncultured Eubacteriales bacterium | reverse complement strand
GTTTAAGCTTTCTTCCTCATCATAGTTATTTTCCCATGTGTAGGCAGAGTTTTCTGTTGTTTCACAAAAGCAGTTGTCTGCAAGAATATCCCTGAATTTGTGAATGGTATTTATATCAAATATAAAAAGTCCACCAGGGTCAAGGTAGTTGTTTGCAAGCTCAAAAACAGTAAGCAAATCCTCGCTGTCTGTTATATAATTAATGCTGTCGCAAAGGCATATAATGCTGTCAACCGTTCCAAAAAGCTCAAACTCCCGCATATCCTGATTGAGATATAGTATGCTTTCAGGCGATTTTTCTCTTGCCTTTGCAAGCATTGAGTCGGAAAGGTCAATACCTATCATATCATAGCCCTTTGCCGCAAGCCTTGTTGTCATATTGCCCGTACCACAGGCAAGGTCGCATACCAGCTTGGGTTTTAAGCCGTAATGCTCCCAAATTCTTTCTATATAAGCAGTCCACTCGTCATAGGGTGTGTCCTGCATAAAGGTATCATATACCTCTGCAAAGCCCTCATAGTCTGCCATAGTTTCATCTCCTATCTGTTAAAAAGCCAAAGCTGAAATACTGCCAGTACCTCACGCATATAGCTTGGTGCCGCCGCCATAAACCCTATGGGCGCACCGCAGCTGGTTGCATTAATGCCGTTTATTGCAGCCAGCCTGCCTGCTCTGTAGGTGTGAAAGCGGTTTGTTATATATACACATTTGTATTCCTTACCCTCAAAATAATCGTCCAGCAGCTGTTTTGAATAAATGTAGTTTTCGTTAGTGCTGGTTGCCCTGTTTTCCATAATAATACTTTCTGCGGAAATACCCTTATCAATAAGGTAGTAATACATTGCCTGTGCTTCTGTAATATTCTCCTGTGGACCCTGTCCGCCGCTTACCACAAATACTGCATAAGGATTTTGCGTGTAATATTCATAAGCGGTATCAAGACGATATTGCAGGGGTCTGCTTATTCTGTCACCGATAACCGAGCAGCCCAGCACAATAACTGCATCCTCTGTATAGTCAGTATGGTTGCTGTCGGCAGCAAAATATATAAAGCCAATCATTGCAAATACTACGCTAAAGCCTGCAAGTGCAAGTATTTTAAGTATTTTTGTAAACTTATTTTTGGGTACGTTAAACCAAAGCACAAGTGTAAAGCCAAGTATATAGAGCATTGCATTGCCTACATTAAAATTAGCCGTTATTGTGCCAAGGGTAACCATAATAAGCACAAGCACACCCAGCAATGTTGTTATTATCCTCATAAAATAACCTCTCGTATAAAATTTAAACTGCTTAATCAGTATACAATATTTAGGCATTTTACACAAGGGGTTAGGTGCGTAATTTTTTATTAAGTTGTTTTTTATACCAGCTTGTGTTATACTATAATTAATTATGAATTATATTGAGGTTTAATATGGATAACAAAGCGTTAAATACACTTGAATTTAATAAAATTAAGGATATGCTGATAGGAAAGGCAGCGTCGGCACTTGGCAAAAGGCTTGCCGATGAGCTTGTTCCCTCAACCGACATAGAGGAAATACGTTTAAGTCAGAGTGAAACCGCAACTGCAGTTTCCATGATAATGAAAAAGGGTTCACTTGTGCTGGGTGGTCTGCGTGATTTAAGCGACAGCTTAAAAAGAGTGAACGTAGGCGGTATTTTAAGTATTGATGAGCTTATTGCCGTAGGTGATTTTCTTTACTGTGCACGCAAGGCAAAGGGATATAGCGAGAGTGAAAGCAAAAACGATGATTTCGGCGTTTTAATGAAATATTTTAATGAGATTATCTGTGTGCAGGAGCTTGAAAGGGATATTGAGCGCTGTATAGTTGACGGTAAGGAGATTTCTGACGACGCCAGCCCCGCACTCAGGGATATAAGGCGCAATATACGCTCTGCAAATGACAGAATTAAGGAGCATTTAAACGGAATTATACATTCCGCAGCGTACAAAAATATGCTTCAGGATGCAGTTATTACAATACGTAATGACCGTTACTGCGTGCCCGTAAAATCAGAGTATAAAAACAGCTTTTCGGGTATGGTGCATGACCAGAGCTCAACGGGTGCAACGGTATTTATTGAGCCAATGAGCGTTGTTCAGCTTAATAATAAAATTAAGGAACTGAAAGGTGCGGAGCGCAAGGAAATTGACAAAATACTTGCAAAACTGTCTGAAAAGGTTTATGAAAACAGCGGTATTATTGCAGCAGATATGGATATACTTGCACAGCTTGACTTTATTTTTGCCAAGGCAGAGCTTGCCGTAAGTATGAAAGCGACCGAGCCTAAGTTTAATGTACATGGTTATATCAATATAAAAAAGGCAAGACATCCGCTGCTGGACAGCAAAACGGTTGTGCCTACCGATATATATCTAGGTAAGGATTTTACAACCCTGCTTATTACAGGTCCCAATACAGGCGGTAAAACGGTCAGCCTTAAAACCATAGGTCTGTTTACGCTTATGGGACAGAGTGGTTTGCATATACCTGCGTTTGATAATTCGGAGCTTGCAGTGTTTGAGGACGTATTTGCGGATATAGGTGATGAGCAGAGTATTGAGCAGAGCCTCAGTACATTTTCTTCTCACATGACAAATATCGTCAGAATACTTGATAATGTTACAAATAATTCGCTTGTGCTTATAGATGAGCTTGGCGCAGGTACTGACCCTACAGAGGGTGCTGCGCTTGCGATAGCCATTATACAATATCTGCATGCGCTTGGTGTGCGTACAGCAGTTACAACGCACTACAGCGAGCTTAAGGTTTTTGCGCTCACTGCACAGGGTGTTGAAAATGCTTCCTGTGAGTTTGATGTTGAAACCCTGCGCCCAACTTATCGCCTGCTTATAGGTGTGCCGGGCAAAAGCAATGCCTTTGCAATATCGCAGAGATTAGGTCTGCCCGAGTATATTATAAATGAGGCGAAAGAGGTATTAAGCCATGAGGACGTGCGCTTTGAAGACGTCATTACTGAGCTTGAAATAAGCAAAAAGGCTGTTGCACTTGAACAGGAAAAGGCGGAGCAGTACCGCAAAGAGGCTCAAAAGCTGCGACACGATGCCGAAAATCAAAAGCAAAAGCTGGAAAAACAGCGTGAAAAAATCATACACGAGGCACAGGATGAGGCACGCAGGCTAGTAAGCGATGCCAAGGACGAGGCTGACGCAATAGTCAAGGAGATACGCAAGCTTCAAAAAGAGGGTGCAAACCTTGATAAAATTGACAGCAAGCGTAAAAAGCTGAAAGAAAAGCTGACATCAATGGAGAGCAGTGCAGGCGCACGAAACAGTGCTGCTCACCCTGTACCAAAGGAGCTGCACGTTGGCGACAGAGTTTATATACACTCGCTAGCACAAAGCGGAACGGTTACGGCTGCTCCCGATTCATCGGGTAATGTGATGATTAAAACGGGCATTATGAAGGTGAAAATCGGTATTGAGGATTTATCGCTCGATACAACGGAGGAAAAGCCAAAGCAGCAGGTTAAAAAGTATGCTTCGGGCTTTAAAAACAATAAGGCTAAAAATATCAGCCCTCAGGTGGATTTGAGAGGTCTTATGGCACTTGAGGCAATAGATAAGTTGGATAAATATTTGGACGACGCTTATCTTGCAGGTCTTGCGCAGGTTACAATTATACATGGCAAG
>CABUWB010000237.1 GCA_902495025.1 uncultured Eubacteriales bacterium | reverse complement strand
CGGGTTTTGTAAAAAATGCGGCTACGCTTAACAGCTTTCTTTTCGGCTCCATTGTAGCCATATCTGACTTTGAAATGTGGGTTGTAATACTGCTGTCCATAGTTGTTATAGTTGTGGCTGCGGTGCTTTACAGGGAGCTTTTTTACGTTACCTTTGATGAGGAGGGCGCAGGGCTTTCGGGCGTGCCTGTTAAAAGTGTAAACCTTATTTTTACGGTGCTTACCGCTATTGTTGTGTCGGTTGCGGCAAGGACGGTTGGCGTGCTTGTCATATCCTCACTTATGGTTGTGCCTGTTGCGTGTGCCATGCTTATTTCAAAAAGCTATAAGCAGAATATTGTACTTTCCGTTATATTTGCACTTGTCTTTACAATAACTGGTCTTATGATAACGGCATTTTATGATATTAAGCCGGGCGGTACCATTGTGCTTGTGGGTATTGCGGTGCTGCTTGTGCTGCTGCTTATGAGGAAAAGAAGATAGGTAATATTTTGGAGAGGGTGGTTTTATGTACGAAACGGAAGAATTCATGTCAAACGGTGATAAATTTCTTGAGCTGTACCGTCAGCTTGAAAGAGAGGGCAAGAGGGTATATTTTCCCGAGGCTACAGACAAGGAGAATATTATAGGCAGGCTTATGAGCGTGCCGCAGCTCCAGCCCTTTAAGGACGATATTGACTATTGCAGGGTGGTGCGCAACTTTCTTGTACATAATCCAAAGGTAAACGGCGAGTATGCGGTTATTCCCTCGGATAAGCTAATTGACTTTATGCAGCGCTGTGTCGATATGATAAAAAGCCCCATGAAGGCTATTGATTATGCAATTAAAATAAACAATATGTATACGGCAGCGCTCTCGTCCAAGGTACTTGATGTGATACGCCACATGAGGACAAACGGCTTTACACATGTGCCTGTTATGGAGAACAACAGGCTGATAGGCGTATTCAGCGCAAATGTACTTTTTGGCTATCTTTCTGACGCACGCTTTGAGGATATTACGCTTGGTGCAAGAATGGAGCAGTTTGTTGACCACCTTGCCCTGCAGAACCATACAAACGAATATTTTATCTTTATGCCTAAAAATGTAACGCTTTATGAGGTGTCAAGGCGCTTTAAAATTGATGCAAAAACAATGAAGCAGCTGTGTGCGGTATTCCTTACCGAAAACGGCAGGAGTGATGAAAAGGTGCTTGCCATGATTACACCATACTCAATTTTAAGGGACGCTCCCGACTTTTAATAAAAAAATTACAATAATTTAAGTTGCATTATTTATAAAATTGGGTTATGATAAAATAGATAAAAAATAATTAGATTTTACGGCAGAAGCGGAGGTACGGCAATGTATTCGGTTAAAATTGAAGAAATGATAAAGGAATTTAATTTAAAAAACCTCACCGAGGATATAAGCCTTGAGGGCAGACTTATTGAAACTGCCGAGGTAAACCGACCTGCATTGCAGCTTGCGGGCTTTTTTGACTACTTTATGTGTGAGAGAGTGCAGATAATAGGCATTGTGGAATATACCTATTTAAGCAAGCTTGCACCCGAGTTCAGACAGGAAACGCTTGCCAAGCTCTTTGAGCATAAAATGCCATGCGTGGTAATTTCAAGAGGGCTTGACCCTCACCCCGAAATGATGTTTTACGCAAGGCAGAGCGGCGTACCTATTCTGCAGACACAGTCCTCAACCTCAGAGTTTATGGGCGAGCTGCTAAAGTGGTTAAAGGTGCAGCTTGCAGAGAGAACAACAATACATGGCGTACTGCTTGACGTTTACGGCGAGGGTTTGCTTATTACGGGCGAAAGCGGTATCGGTAAGAGTGAAACTGCTCTGGAGCTTGTAAAAAGAGGACACAGACTTGTGGCTGATGACGCTGTTGAAATAAAAAAGGTATCCTATACAACACTTGTTGGCAGCTGTCCCGAGCTTATACGCTACTTTATTGAGGTAAGAGGCATAGGTATTATAAATGTAAAGCAGATGTTTGGTGTGCAGTCCGTTAAGGATACACAGGAGATTGACCTTGTTGTAAGGCTTGAAACATGGGAAAAGGGCAAGCAGTATGACAGAATAGGTCTTAAAGAGGAATATATGGATATACTTGGTAATAAAATTGTATGTAATACCGTACCTATCCGCCCCGGACGTAACCTTGCAATGATTTGTGAGGCGGCTGCCGTAAACCGCAGACAGAAAAAAATGGGTTATAATGCGGCACAGGCACTTAATGACGCTATTATGAAGGGCGCAGGAATGTAATATTATTACATTTTATCCATAAATAATTGGGAATAAATAAAAAGGAGAATAAATATGTATTATCTTGGTGTTGATATTGGAGGAACAAACATATCGGCAGGTATTATAGATGAAAGCAGTAAATTAATTGATAAGGCGTCAACGCCTACAATTCAGGGCAGGGACTACCACAGTATTTTAGCTGATACTGCAAAGCTGTGTCTTGACCTTATGGAGAAAAATGAAATTGATATGGACTCGGTCGGTTCGCTTGGTGTTGGTCTGCCGGGACTTGTGGATACAAAAAAGGGCTGTCTTGTGTATGCAAACAACCTCTCTTTTGACCATATCAATATTATAGACGAGCTTAAAAAGTACATTAATAAGCCGATTTATATTGAAAACGACGCTAACTGTGCCGCAATAGGTGAAATGATGTGCGGTGCTGCCCATGGCAACAAAAATGTAATTTATATTACGCTTGGTACGGGCGTAGGTGCAGGCATTATCTTTAACGGCAAGGTGTTCAGAGGCGCTTTCGGCGGCGGTGGTGAGGCTGGCCACATGGTTATTATGGCTGAGGGCGAAATGTGTACCTGCGGCAGAAAGGGCTGCTGGGAGGCTTATGCGTCCGCTACAGCTTTAAGACGTGAGGGCAGAATTGCGGCGGCTAAGTATCCAAGCAGTGAAATTTACAACCTTGTTGACGGCAATATTAAGCTGATTGATGCAAAAACCGTTTTTGATGCAGCCGACCTTAACGACAAGGTGGCACTTGATATACTTGATATGTACTCAAAGTACCTTGCAATAGGTCTTGTAAACCTTGTAAACATTTTCCAGCCAGAAACCATTGTTATAGGCGGCGGAATATGCGCACAGGGGGACAGGGTTATCACACCTGTTACACAGATACTTAAGGACAAGGTTTACGGTGGTGAGCTTAAAACCAAGCTGGCTGTTGCAACCCTCGGCAATGATGCGGGCATAGTCGGTGCCGCACTGCTTTACAAAAATTTTGACTGATGGAAGTGAATGTATGACAGATACAAAGCTTTTTGAAAATATAATTCCTCATGAGAGGATAAGACTTAACGAGCCGATGTCGGCTCATACCACCTTTAAAACAGGCGGACCTGCCGATATAATGCTGCTGCCCTCATCGGCACAGGAGATAAAGGACATTATAGATGTGTGCAGGGAAAAAGACATACCTTATTTTGTTGCAGGCAACGGCAGCAATCTGCTTGTAAGCGACAAGGGTATACGTGGTGTTGTTATAAAAATAGGCAGAGATTTTTCGTCGGTAAGTGTTGACGGCTGTGTTATAACCGCACAGGCAGGTGCGCTTTTGTCTGCTGTATCAAATACGGCGCTTAAAGAGGAGCTTACGGGCATGGAGTTTGCGGCAGGCATACCAGGCACAACAGGCGGCGGCGTATGTATGAATG
>CABUWB010000236.1 GCA_902495025.1 uncultured Eubacteriales bacterium | reverse complement strand
GAACTCGGTGTCGCTGTTGTCGCCCGAGCCTATACCCCAGCCAGAAAGTCCCGAATCAGGACCGACACCCTCTATTGTAAGGCCGCATGTGTTTTTCCACATACCTATACTTGTATATGATGAGCTCATTGGCGTAACCTTGCCTATAACCCTTATGATAACAGGCTTTCCGCCGTTAAGACTGTTTATTCCGCTCAATACGCTGTTGAGCTTTTTTCCGTTGTAGAGGTTGTTCTTGTTTTCATCTGTAAGGTAAATTATAAGTGCGCCGTCCTCGGGAGTACCGTCTGCCTTGTATGCACCAGGTGCGTTATCCGTACCGTCAAAGGCAAAGCCCGAGCGGTCATAAGCCTCGGGTGTACCGGTAAATGCTGCAACAGCAGTGTCACTGCCACCCTGTGTAACCTTAATATCATAAGATACGCCGCCCTTTAAGCCGAGCACATCGGCTCTGTAGCTGCCATTTGTAACCTCACGCACACGCTCTGTATCAATTTTGGTGTATGCGCTCTCATCATTAGAGGTCTGCTTGCAATATACATCATAGCTGCTGCCTGACGGTGCAGACCATTCAATATACATTGACTCGTACCATGTACCCTGTGAGAGCACCTTTTCTGCAGCGTAGGCTGTATGTGTGCTGAAGGAGAGGGCGGAAAGCCCCATTGTAAGCGACATAAACAGTGCTGCAATACGTTTGTTATTTTTCATAATATCCTCCCTGTTGTGTTTATTTTCCTTAATAATAACATATTTTGTATAAGATGTAAATTATATACTGCATAGGGAATGTAATAATAAGATATTTTATTTGGCAAATTTGTACTATGCTTATTTTAGTGTGAAAAAAGCTGCCTTTTTACGGGCAGCTTTTAAAATTGCATATTAATTTGTCTGGTAGCCTGTTACATTGTTTGCCTGCATCCATTCAAGCTTGCAAGCCATAAGGTAGTCAACCGTTGCATTTGTACGGTTAAAGTACGTTGCAAGCAGCTTTTTGGTTGTAAACAAGTCGTTATAGGTGAGGTAAGGATAATCCTTCATAGTGTTATAGGTGCCTGTATAGTGGAGTGCGTAGTTTAAGTTGTTGTCTGCAAGCACCCACTGGTCCTGTGTATCCTCAATTGCAAGCAGCATTTTATCGGCAAGGTCAAGGTAGCTCTGCTCCCTTGTTATATCGTAAAGCTGATAAAGGTAGTTAAGCTCTGCAAGCTGGTGGTTAAGTGATACGTGTGTTTTGGTATGGTCGCCTGTATATGAGCCATAGTCCTCAACAAGGTAACCGCCGCTTTTTGTAACATAACTGTGGTTGAGAACGTGCGTGTTAAAGTATTCGGCATATTTTACGGCAGAGGTCAGAAACTCCTCATAGCCGTAGCGCTTGTATGCGTCAAGCAGTGAGCAGGCAAAGTCCGTATTAAAGCGTGTGTCGTAAAAGCCTGCGCCTATATTGAAGTCGGTTGCAAGCCAGTCCGACTTAGGACCTGTTGCCCAGTAGCCCTGCGGATTCTGGTTTTTCATGCAGGTATAGGTGAGCACATAGCCAAGCTCATTTGCCGCAGGGAAATCACCAAAGCGCACAAACAGCGAGCCTACATAGTCAGACGGCTGTCTGTAAAGCATATTTTCACCCGTTGGCTCATAATTGTACGGCGTTGGATAATAATAGCCGTCAAAGGAGATACGGTGCGTTTTGCTGAAGTCCTGATTAAGCACGTTAAAGTGGTTAATATTGTTCCAGTCGGCAAGCTTGCCGTTTGAGTAGAGGTACCATATTTCGCCTATAATATCATTCTGATACGGAAAGCTGTATGCTATGCTGTAGCCTGTCTGTGTTTTTGTCAGCTTAACGCCGCTTTCAAGCTCGGGTATAATCTCCAGCGTGTTGTTTACGTAGCTGTCCCTGTATACACCGGGTACGCTTACAATAATGGAGCATTTGTCGGTGTCTATATAAAGTGTTTTTGTCAGCTCGTTTGCCTTGTCGGGATTGGTGGTACACTGCCATACACCGTTGTCGTCAACATAGCGTATCTCTATGGTTGAGCCAGGTATTTCAATTGTTTTTTCAATTGGCTGTGTGGCATTGTCCTTATATTCATAGCGCAGTATGTTGTAGCTGTCGCCGCCGGGGAAGGTAAAGTTCCTTTTGCTTAAAATATAGGCGCCTGTTTCCTCAAAGGTATCGACAGGCTCGGGATATTGAGCGCCGCTTGATACATAGGTTGGCGGTGTGTTTTTTACAATGTTGTAAACCTTGATTTCGCTGTCGGACATCAGTGTTCCGTCAGCCTTTGTGTAAACCTCGGTTGTGGTTTCGGTAGTGCTCTCTGTGGTGGTTTCGGTAGTGCTTTCGGTTGTGGTGGTTGTTGTATTGTGTACGGCTGCCCTTGTTGAGCCCTTTGCCATTGCGGTAACGGTAAAGCAGCTTAAGGCAATTATGCCCGTTATTGTTATAAGACTTGAAATATGCTTAATATTCTGATAAAATTTCATAATAAATACACCCTTTTTTATTTTTTGTTGTAGCGTGTTTATTATACCATAATCGCAACAAAAACAAGGCTGCAAGCTTTGTTTTTGCAGATTATGGTACGAAACAGGTCGGCTTTGGCGACCTGTGAGTAGTATAATGCAAAAGCTGTGCTTTTGCGGAGAATCAGCCGACAGGCTGAGGCTCCTAAACACGAATGTGTTTATTATACCATAAAAAAGGGCAAATTATATTACAAAATCATTAAAATTGATTAACAGGGTGATAATATGGTTGTAACGGCGCTTGAAAAACAGAAAAAACGTGATAACAGGGTATCTGTTTACATTGACGGTAAATTTGCCTTTGGTATGAGCGAGGTTGACGCACTTTATTACCATATAAAAGAGGGTGCGGAAATAACGCAGGAAGAATATGACAAAATTTTAAACGAGCTTATTTTTGTAAAGGCAAGGGATAAGGCGGTCAGACTGCTTGGCTTTTCGCAAAAAACGCAAAAGGAGCTTATGCAGAGGCTGTCAAAGGATTACAGTGATGAAATTTGTGAAAGGGTTATTGAGCTTTTAAAAAAGTATGGCTATATAAATGACGAGGCATATTCCGCCGCTTTTGTAAATGACAGCTTTAAATATAAGGGCTGGGGCAGCAGAAGAATTAAGGCAGAGCTTAAAAATAGGGGCGTAAGCGAGGAAACAATTACCGCTGCCGTTGAGGGCGCAGAGCTTGATGAGGACGCAAGGGCGTATGAGCTGCTTAAAAAACGTTTAAAGGGCAACACCGCACCCGATTATAAGGAGAGGGCAAAGCAGTACAGATACCTTGCGGGACGTGGCTTTTCCTACGATGTGATAAATGCAGCCTTTTCTGCCCTTACCGATAGTTTTACGGAGGATTAATATGGACAATACCGCTTATAATATAAAAAGACTGAGAAATAAATTTTTGAAAAGCTATCATAATGACGACCTTGCGGCGGCACAGTCGGAGGGCGAGGAGCTTATTGAATACTATAAGAAAAACGGCATTACATCTATGAGGGAATACGGCAGCGACCTTTTTAACCTTGCCTGTGCCTATGATGAGGACGGCGTTTGCGAAAAGGCGTGTGAGCTTTACCGAAAGGCGGCTGACGCTGTTGTAAAAGGCGGCGGCAGTGAGAGTGAAAAGCTGAGTGATATATACAATAACCTCGGCATAGCGCACATGCAGCTTCATCAGAAT
>CABUWB010000235.1 GCA_902495025.1 uncultured Eubacteriales bacterium | reverse complement strand
TTCAAATTTTACTTGTAAAATTTGAAGTCCTGCGGACTTTCAAAATTATCGTATAATTTTGAAACCGTACTGCGCCTGCGGTCATTTTCGTCGGTCTGGAAAATTTTATCTCAAACCTGTTTTAGCAAATTAATCAGTGTTTTCCTAAAATTAATATTAAATTCTTTTTACAATTTTAAACTTTTTATAAAATATCTTGTTTATTGCAAAAAAATTTATTATAATATAAAATAACGATTAATATGAATAAGAGTTTACAAAAATTTTTTAAGGGTGACGGACAATGAGTGATGAAAAAAAGCTGTCTGTTTTTCTCGCAGGCGACTCCATAGTCAAAAGCTATGAGCCTGACGAGTTTACGGGAGGCTGGGGACAGTATCTTCATCTTTTTATAGACGGGCGAGAGGTTGGCTTTCATAACTTTGCAAAGGGCGGACGCAGCTCACGCTCCTTTATCAATGAAGGGTATCTGGGGGAGATATCGGGTCAGATAAAAAGCGGAGATTATCTTTTTATTGAGTTTTGCCATAATGATGACGAAACAAAAAGCTTTGACACAATGTATAACAGATTAACGCCTTTGGGCAAGCCCGACGGCAACGGCAGGTACCCCTCAATCAAGGGTGAAATGATTAGCTCAAGCTATCTGCCTGCGGAATATCTGTCGGCACTTGGCGCAAGCACACGCTATATAGACAGGGAAACGCTTGTAAATGCTTACGATACCATTGCGTCCTACGGGGATTTCTACTATCCCTATTCAAGGGACGGTGTGCTCGGCACATATAAGTGGTTTTTAAAGCAGTATATACTTGTGGCACGAAAGGCAGGCGCAATACCCGTACTGGTAACACCGCCTCCACGTCTTACCTACACAGGTCCCAACCGCCTTGCTGACGGACCGGGACTGCATGGTGGGGATAACTATGCCTATGTAAGGGCCATGAACCAGCTTGCAAAGGAGGAGGACGTACTCATACTTGACCTGTTCTCCGAGTTTAAAAATATATTTGAGGTGCTTGGCAATGTACCTGCGCACTATCTTACCTCGGTAAAATCGGGAGCGCTTACAGGTACATGGCCTGATGACTATAACCTTGCAAAGCAAAACCCTGCCATAGTCTGTGAGGACACGCACTTTAACAAATTTGGTGCATTTCTGCTGACAGCAAAGCTGACCGAGCTTATAGTCAAGCAGATTGGCAAGGGTATAACCGCAGGCGGCGGCAGCGAAAGCTTTGAAAATTTAAAGCCTTATATTTTTGAAAAACCTCACCGCAAGGTACCTCACCCCGAGGGACTTACTATGAAGGTAAACATTATTAAAAGATTTTTTAAATACTCCGTATTCTGATACAGAAGGTGTGTTTTATGCTGAAATATCTTGAACTTAATGACCTTTCCGCTCTGTCAGAGCTGGGTTTTGTTGATGAGGAAACACTTGAAACGGGACAGGGCTCCAGACATTTCTGCATACCCGCAGGGGACGGCTGCTTTATGGGCTTTCGTTATTACGACATAAACAAGCCGCTTAAAGGCAAGGAGCGTGTTTATATTTATGTTTCGCCTGACAAATTCTGCCTTGTATGCGACAATAAAAAGGTTAAAAACATCCTTTCACGCATACCCGAGGATTCAGGCGGCTTCACTGCCCTTGCGCTTTTTTACCAGCTCCTTACCGAAAAGGACGTTGATACGCTTGAAAAGCTGGAGGACATTATAACCAAGCTGGAGGATAAGCTCATCACCTCAAACCGTCTGGATAACTCCGCAGGTGATGCGGTAATAAAGCAGAGGCGTGCCCTGCTGAAAATTAAGCGCTATTATTCACAGCTTAACATTATTACGGGTGATTTGCTTGCCGTATGCGATAATATGACCGATAAGGAGCGTATCGCACTAAAGGCAATTGACAGGCGGTTTGCACATCTGCTTAACTCGGTTATGAACCTGCGTGAATATACCACACAGGTAAGAGAGGCATATCAGGCACAGATTGATATTGAGCAAAACCAGATTATGAAAATTTTTACCGTACTGACTGCCGTATTTTCACCGCTGTCGCTTATTGTAGGCTGGTACGGAATGAATTTTGCCATGCCAGAGTATACATGGAAATTCGGCTATCTGTACGTTATTATTTTAAGCATTATTGTTGCCGTATTCTGTATATTTATATTTAACCGCAAAAAATGGTATTAAAAGTGTTGTTGTATTTTATGCAGCAACACTTTTTTAATAAAAATCTAAATTAGAGTTTATACGCCTTACGGCGTTGAACAAAATGCTCGCATTTTGTTCAGTTTGCAGCGGTAGAAACTACCAACCCGTGCTGTTCTGTTGCTTTGCAACAGCCATCACGAGTTTCAGTCCTCGGCGGAAGTGAATTCCGCCTGCGGATTTTAGCCTGCGGCGCTTTTTAGTTACTCGAAACGCTTGTAAGCAGAAATGCCACAGCATACTATTAACCGCAAACGTAAAAGGTATTTCAGGTAACTTTAGGCGTCGCAGACTTTAATCCGCAGGGCGAGCTTTGCCCGCCCGAGGGATAACAAGAGTGTCGAGCGTAGCGAGGCACGGGTTGTTACTTCATTGGTGGGTACGCCAGTACCCCTGCAAGATGAAATGCACGCAGTGTATTTCATCTTATCGGTGAATTGCGTTAGCAATACACCGATAAACATTAATTTATATTAAATTACCCTGTGAATAATGTCTGTCTAAATGCAACAGTTCCTTTTTATTTTAAATCTTCTCGTGCGGCTATAACGGCAAGCATATCGCCTAACGCCGTCAGGCTTGCAGCAAGCAGGGCAAGATTATCAGCATCAATACACTCCGATATCTGACATGCAATTGCGGAAAGCAGATGTAAATCGGCACAGCATTTCATTTTGGCGGCTCCTTAAATAAATGGTATATTATATGCAAAAACGCTGAAAAGGTGAATATGCCAAATAAGTTTCTATGTGTGAAAAATGTGGGAAATTCAGCAAAACTTTTGAAACAATAAAAATAAAGCCGCCAAAACTCAATGTTTTAGCGGCTTTTATGCACTCTATGGGAATTGAACCCACGGCCTTTCGGTTCGGAGCCGAACGCTCTATCCACTGAGCTAAGAGTGCGCATAAGAACTGACAAAAAGTCAGTTCGCAGCTTTTGATTTAGCGGGTTTATTTACGATATATACGCCAAGGCTTACAAGCACAAGTGCGGTGAGGGTGGAGAGGTTAAAGAACTCATCTCCGAGGAATATGCCTGAAAGTATAACACCGAATACAGGGTTAAGAAAGCAGTATACCGAAATTTTGCCGACCTGATTATATTTGAGCAACTGTGCCCACAGTGCAAATGCTACTGACGAGAGCAGTGCAAGGTAAGTAAGTATTGCAGCCGCCGCAGGTGAGGTAATACTGAGCCTGCCGCCAAAGCAGATACCTATAATTACAAGCACAACGCCGCCTATGCCGAGGTTAAAGCCCGTAATCATAACCGAGTCGGAATTTTTGGTTATAAATTTTGTAATGACCGAGCCGAGCGCAAAGCAAAATGCCGCTATAAGGATAAAGCCGTCGCCCATAAGTTTAAAGCTCATATCAATACTGCCGCCGCCAAGGCAGCACAGCACAACGCCTGCAAAGCCGAGTGCGCAGCCAACAACCTTGGTAAGGTTAAGTCGGTCGCTTTTAAAGCAGAAGTGTGCAAGTATAACCGCAAAAAAGTTGCCT
>CABUWB010000234.1 GCA_902495025.1 uncultured Eubacteriales bacterium | reverse complement strand
TAATAAACATTTTCATCTGCTCGGGAGTGGTGTTCTGTGCCTCGTCAAGCACTATAAAGGAGTTATCGAGTGTACGTCCCCTCATATACGCAAGCGGAGCAACCTCTATTGCGCCCTTTTCCATATTTTTCAAAAAGTTTTCCGCACCCATAATTTCATAAAGTGCGTCATACAGCGGTCTTAAATAAGGGTCAACCTTCTGCTGTAAATCACCTGGGAGAAAGCCTAAGTTTTCTCCTGCCTCAATTGCTGGTCTTGTAAGTATGATACGGTCAACCTCGTTGTGCTTGAATGCCGTTATTGCCATAGCCATTGCAAGGTAGGTTTTGCCCGTACCTGCAGGGCCTATGCCAAAAACAACGGTGTCCCTGCGTATGGAGTCAATATACTTTTTCTGTCCCAGAGTTTTGGGGCGCAGTGCCCTGCCGTTCATTGTCATACAGATAAAATCGTCCTTTATCTCCTCTGCCTCGGTGAGGTTATCGTCCTCCGCCTCGGCTATAAGATAATTTATATTCTGCTCCTGTATGCTCTCGCCCGACTCGGCAAGCCCCACAAGTGCCTCAAGCACCTGCTTTGCCTTGCCTATAGCCCTGCCTTCGCCCGAAATCAGAATGTCATCGCCTCGGTTTATTATATTAACCGTATAGGCCTTTTCAATTTTTTTAATATTTTCGTCAAAACTGCCAAAAATGTTTGAAATGTACTCATTCTGAATTTGTATTCTCTGTTGCTCCATTAATCGCATTACCCCCTTGAGTCTGTATATTTTCAACACTTCTGCCAATATCCTCTATTGCGGTAAGCTCGGCATTTACGGTTATACCGTTTTTATCCTCGGTATATGTAAGCTTTTTGCCAAGTATGTCGCTCTCAACAGGAAGGAGTGTTATTATACGTTTGTTAATTTCCTTTTGTGCAAGCTGCTTTGCCTCGTCCTTAGAAAGTGTTATGGTTTCGGGGCGATATTCCAGCAGACTTGTTTTTTCAATAAAAACAGGCAGAATAAAGCTCTCGCCAAGTCCAAGCTGTTTTATTTCCTTTATTATATCATATTTTTGAAAAGAAACATCCTTTTTTAAGAAATTTGTATTAAAATTTGCGTTAAATATTTTTAAATTAAGTGTTTTAACGCTGTTGCCCGTATATCTTTTAAGGCTGATAGTGTAGGGCATGGTGTATGTAATTGTTCTTGTTACCCTGCCTCTTATCCTGCCCGAGGCACATACCCTGTTAAAAACCTTTTCCTCGCCGTCAAGCATATAGGTTACATCACAGCTTATAAGCACATCGCCCTTCCTTACGGCATCGCCTGCGTGTACACGTGGTGAGCCCGAGGTGGCAATTATGTCGGTAATATATGCGTCCCTATCTGCTATTATATCACAAGCAGAAAAAGTATCAACCATATTTATTTTTTCTGCAGGATTGTCAACCTCCTCAACAATAGTTATGCTTGCCCTTGTGCCGTCAATTTTTATACGCAGCCACGATATGCCGTCAACCTTCAGCTTTAGGTACTGCTCCAACTCGTCAGTGTTGAGCGAATATTTAAAAGCACCTGTTTTTATGCCTTTTTCATTAAGTACCGACAGTATGCGCCAGTCCTCTATTTTTTCGTTGCCGTCTACCTCAATCAGCCATATAAAGGACGACATATACAGCATAAGCAGCAAAAAGACAAAAAAACCTGCAAAAAATACATATCTTTTACGGTATTTGTAAATAAAAAAGGGGCAGCCCTTCTTTTTTGTTATTTTCAGTCTTACGCCTGATTTTTTTGCAAAGCGGTGCAGGCTGTAAAAGCTTTTTACGGATACCTTGAAACAGACGCTGCCGCCTGTCCTGTGTACGTCCCACAGTCGTATGCCGCCATGCGCTGCAAGGGTTATAAACCGCTCTGCCGCAAAGCCCTTTGCCTCTATTTCAATATAGCCTTTGAAAAGTTGTAATAAAGCTGCAATCATATAATCACCGTTTCTATACCTCGTATTCGGTTTTGATAAAGCTGCCCTCCAGCGTAACGGCATCGGCAGTTATTTCGGTTATCCTTATTGAGCTGCCCTCTATTTTAAGTATACCGGAGGGGGTGTTTATTTTTACGCTGTCCGAGGTGTATTCGGTAAGCGTAATGTAGTTTTCTATAATAAGGCATTCCCTGCCTGTAAGCGTAATAAGGGGCTTGTTTAATATTACCTCCTGCGGCAGCTCAAACGCCTTTACAATGGCAGTAAGCAGCCTTTTGTCGCCGTTGTTTTTCTTTTTCATAAAAGCTCCCGCGCGGTATGTTGTTTATAGTATATGTTAATTCGTGCGGCATTAGACTTTGGGACGCAAATATACTTGAATAAAATATGCTTTATGGTATAATAAAAATAAATATTATCAGGAGGTAAATATATATGTCCAATTTTTATTATGACAGTGATGAAGTGCTTGAAACCCTTGTTGAGGGCAAGAATTACAGAAAGATTAAGGCGCACGACGGTACGCTTATGCTTGTAGAGGTTATATTTGAAAAGGGTGGTGTGGGTGAGCCGCATACACACGTACACGAGCAGGCAACCTACTGCCTTGAGGGTGAGTTTGAGTTTACCATAGGTGATGAAACCAAAACAATAGGCGTGGGTGATACAATTTATATGCCGTCAAATATTCTGCATGGCTGCAAGCTGCTGACAGACAGGGGACGTCTGCTGGATATTTTCACACCACAGAGAGAGGATTTTTTAAAATAAAGGTAAAGTTATGCTTATTATTGACAGAATTGAAGAGGGCTTTGCCGTATGTCAGGATGATAAGGGTGATTATGTAAATATACCTGTTAACCTGCTGCCCGAGGGGGCAGGTGAGGGTGCTGCACTCAGAGAAATTGACGGAGGCTATATTCTTGACAGCGCTTACGGTGCGGAAAGGAAAAAAGTCCTTGAAAATAAAATGAACAGGCTGTTTAACAGAAACAAAGGATAAAAGGGGCAGTGTATGAATTCGATATTCAGAAAGCAGTTTTTTCTGCTTACGGCGGGACTTATGCTGAGCTTTGTTCTGCTTGCAATAGGTCTTATACAGGCGTTTAATACATACTTTTATAACCAGAAGGAGAGTGAGCTGTCAAGGCAGGCAAGGGAGATTGAAATGCTCTATAACAGCAGCTACTCGGGCGATAATATAAACTATGATGTATTTCAGAATAAAATTTTTGAGTACAGCAGCGGCTTTGATTACAGCTTTATAGTTGCCAACGATGAGTTTAATTTTGCGTGGCAGTCGCAAAACGGTGATAATACCCTTGACTATGAAACAATAAAAAAGCTCTCGGGCGTTGAGTCTGTCGGAAAAGGTGAAAAGGTATCATTTAAGCGCAGTATAATTGATATTTTTACAAACAGGCCGTTTACGGTGGGCTTTCCCATAAAGCATGATGACAAGGCGGTTGCAGGTGTGTTTATCAGCTCGTCAATATCGCAGATAAAGGAAACCACCTATGACAGCTACAGGATAATAATTGTGTTTATGTGCCTTGCCATAATCATAAACTTTTTAATTATCTATTATTCGTCCAAAAAGTTTGCCGTACCGTTAAAGGAAATGAGCGAGGCGGCTAAGGTAATTGCAGGCGGTGATTTTGAAAAAAGGCTGCATATTGATTCTGATGATGAAATAGGCGACCTTGCACACAGCTTTAATGAAATGGCTTTAAGCCTTTTCTTTCAGGAAAAAAGGCGCAGGGAGTTTATATCCAACATTTCGCACGAT
>CABUWB010000233.1 GCA_902495025.1 uncultured Eubacteriales bacterium | reverse complement strand
ATAAGCATCTGTCATTCTCTGAAGCGCAGCCTTGAAGTTTTCCTGTGTGAAACCATCAATGTACTGACCTGTAGCCTCGTCCTTGATAAAATCAGGTGTAGCGTCCTGATAGAACTCTCTTAAATAGATGTCATAAGGAGTTTCGGAGTTGATAAGACCTGCTGCTGTGTAAGGGATTGTACCGCCGCCCCTGTTCTTGAATGCACGAAGCATATTAAGGAACTCATCATAGTTTGTAGGAGCTGCAAGACCTGCCTCATCCAGCCAGTCCTGTCTTACATAAGTAATAGTACCGTTACCCTTAGCCATTGGGAAGCCGTAAAGCTTGCCGTCAATCTTGAGGGCATCAACGTACTCTGTCTGCATAATGTCCTTAGCAGGCTCTGTTGTGTTGTCCCATGCCTCTGTCATATCCCAGAGAGCACCTGCACCTGCCATATCAGGATAATAGGTAGAACCCATTTCAATTATGTCAGCAGGCTCACCGCTGGCAAATGAAAGAGTAACCTTCTCATAATACTTGTTGTGGTCAGGCTTTTCAATGTTGAGCTTAATGCCTGTCTGGTTGAAATACTCATCACAAACATCCTGTAAGCCGTTCTCAAATGTGATAGTAGTATCAATCATAGCTGAAATTTCAGCAGGCTTGTCAGGGTTGTTTGTGTCAGCACCACCCTGTTCTGCGCCGCCACCATTATTACAAGCAGTAATACCTGAAACCATTACGATAGATAAGCTGAGAGCGGCAGCCTTTCTAGCAAAATTCTTTTTCATGGAAATCCTCCTTTTTAATAGGTTATATTGTATAGTTTTGTTCAGCACAGTCGTTAAAAATCTGTGCAAATATTTAACCTAATAATAGAATAACGTTTTTTCACCAATTTGTAAAGAGTATTTTTAAAAAAATCCGTCATTTTTTATGATTTTTTGTAAAAAAAACGGAAATTTTACACAAAACCCTCGTCAACTTAGCCAAAAGACCTTAAAACTATTACGAGATTAAATTAAATTTCTTTAACCCTTGATTAATTATATCATAAAAATTTAATATTTGCAAAACTTTTTTTTAAAATTTTAAGCAATTTTACCAATCAATTACGTTTTACAAACCAAATCACTTGGCAATATTTTCACAATCAGCGAAAATGTGCATATTTACTATATGCCAGGCAGACTTTGTAACAGGCATAAATGCCAAATTTTTATTTCAGCATTATATCTCTCCAGTCAGCCACGCTGCATTCGTCGTTTTTATTCTGTCCAACAGCAGCAAGTGTACCGTCGCTTTTAAGGGCAAGTATATGTCCCGTTCCGCACTGTATTCTTACGGAGTTTTTAAACACGCCTGCAATATTTTCATTAAGCTCGGTGGTCGAAATAACCTCGCCATCGCTTTTAATGCCTACGGCATAGCAGTAACCTGCCGCAGCGTACTTAATATCGCTCCAGCCCGACACATCGCCGTTCATATCTCCGCATACATCAGCCGTTCCATCATTTTTAAGTGCACACAGCGTAAAGCCAAGCGCCGACAAATCCTTTACGTCAGTCCAGCTCTCAGCCTGCGCCACCTTTGTTGTATTGCCTGCAAGCACGACACTGCCGTCCTCTTTGAGCGCAGCCGCATATTCACCGCCGCACACTATCTTTTTAACCTTGGTGAATTTTTCATTTTCAACATCACACTGACCTCTTGCGTTATCGCCTGTGGCAACTACGCTGCCGTCAGCCCTTATGCCGTAGCTTGTATTGCCCGCAGCCGCAATATATACTATATTATGCCAGTCCGTAACATCACACTGACCGTAGCCGTTGCTGCCTGTGGCAACCACGCTGCCGTCCTCACAAAGTCCGAGCGTATGGTTGCTGCCTGCCGCAACAGCGGTAATTCCGTTCCAGTCGCCCGTTACGCACTGACCAAAGGAGTTGTCACCGCACGAGAGCACCCTGCCTATTGAGTTTACCGCTGCAGAGTGTCTGTCGCCAACGGCAATTATTCCGTCACCGCTGCCTATAAAGCTGTTTATAATATCGGCAGAGTCCTTATAATCCGTAATCTGTCTTAGCTGTGCAAGCGCAAGCCCGTTTTTGCCCTCAGCCATAAGCGACTTAGCCTTCTGATAGCTGCACTCCATAACCATTGACGAAGCGTCCTTGTAATCACCAAGCCTCTCAAACTGTGTAGCAGCCTCATCATATCTGCCCTCACGCAAAAGTCCCGACGCCTTATTATACTCACCCATAGGCTTTAAAACATAAATACTTACAAGCGAAAGCGTGCATATAGCAACAAGTATTACAATAAAAACCACCGTAGCCGTTTTACCACCCTTTTTGATTTCACTGCTTTCCTTTACCTGCTGCTCCGCCTTGTCCGTAATTTCGGCTTTGATTTTCTCATTCTCGCTTATAATGCGCTCCATATTTTCAAGCTCGGCAAGCGACTGCCTTTTTATTTCCTCAAGCCTTTCATCAACCGAGCTTTTTTCATTCAGCTCCTCTGCCGCTGTCTGCTTGTTCTCTTCCTCCACCGTCATTCCCCCTTTTTACTGAAAGTGCTTCCAATATTCTTCTTCCCTGCCGTTTTCCACAGCCTCAAGATATTCATCGGCTATGTCAAAAACAGCGCTTTCGTCCTCTATGCAGTAATACTGCATGGCACCCTTTTCAAGTACATTCTTCTTTTTTATGCTTTTATCCCCAAGCCAGAGGTTAAATTTCTGCTCCCACTCGTCAGCCTTTTTTTCACCAAGCTGCTCATAGCAGAGTATTTCCTCCTTAACCTCATATACAAGCTCTTTTACACTCATTTTTATCATTTGTCGTTTCCTCCGATATATTCTAAGCCAAAATGCTCATAGCCTGCCTGCGTTACCACTCTGCCCGCAGGCGTTCTTTTTATAAAGCCAAGCTGTATGAGAAACGGCTCATAAACATCTTCAATTGTGTCGGGTTCTTCACCGGTTGATACGGCAAGCGTATTAAGCCCCACAGGGCCGCCGCCGAATTTTTCTATCATTGCCATCATCATATTTCTGTCGGTGTTGTCAAGTCCGAGGGAGTCAATCTCCAGTATATCAAGGCTCTCCTTTGCCACCTCGCCTGTTATTATGCCGCTGTGCCTTACCTGTGCAAAGTCCCTTACACGCTTTAAAAGGCGGTTTGCAATACGTGGCGTACCTCTAGAACGGGAGGCAAGCTCCATTGCGCCGTCATCATCAATAGGAATTGAAAGCACATCAGCCGAGCGCATGATAATCTTCTTCAAATCGCATGGCTCGTACAGCTCCAGCCTGCTTATTACGCCAAACCTGTCCCTTAATGGGGCGGATAAAAGTCCGCTCCTTGTGGTTGCACCCACAAGCGTAAACTTAGGCAGGCTTATCCTAAGGCTTTTTGCACCGGGACCCTTGCCGATAAAAATATCCAGCACATAGTCCTCCATGGCAGAGTACAAAACCTCCTCCACCAGCTTACCAAGCCTGTGTATTTCATCTATAAATAATATGTCACCCTCGCTTAAATTATTAAGCACCGTTGCCATATCCTTTGGGCTTTCTATCGCAGGACCCGAGGTTACCTTGATACCAACGCCCATTTCATTTGCGATAATGTTGGAAAGCGTGGTTTTGCCTAGCCCCGGAGGGCCGTACAGCAGCACATGGTCAAGGGGCTCGCCCCTCTTTTTTGCCGCCTCTATATACACCTTTAAATTTTCCTTAACCTTTGTCTGTCCCACATAGGAATCAAAGCTCTGCGGCCTTAGCTTAGGCTCGTT
>CABUWB010000232.1 GCA_902495025.1 uncultured Eubacteriales bacterium | reverse complement strand
TTGCCCTCGTCAAGCAGCTTAACTGCCTTATCCTTTGAAAAAAGTTCTGTAACATTGCCTACGTTAAACGGAGTCATAACAACAGCCTCAATGCCCTTTTGTCTGCAAAAGTCAGCAAAATAAACGGCATGCATTATGGTAGCAAGCATACCAATCTGGTCTGCCTTCACCCTGTCCATTTCGGGGTTGGCGCTTCTGCCCCTCCAGAAATTGCCGCCGCCTATTACAAGTGTAACCTGTGTTCCGTTATTAATTACGGTTTTAATCTGTTCAATAATACCGCTTATTGTGGCATTATCAAAGCATTTGCCGCTGTCTGCCGCAAGTGCCTCACCGCTAAGTTTAAGAACAACTCTTTTGTACATACTAACACTCCTTCCAATACTAACAATATAACATATTTCAGAGAATTTGACTACATTTTTTTTAAATTTTGTGTAATTTTTTAAAAAATAATTTTTACCAAAGCCCTGTTGGTGCAAAAAACACCAAAGGAGCTGATACGCAGCGCAAAAACGGCAGATACAGCTCCTTTAATTATTAAATATTTGAAAGAATGTCGATAACCTCGGGATAAAATATATGCACTGTAAGGGTTGCAACCCAGATTACCATGAGTATACACAGGGCTGCAAACACAATGCGTCCCACAGGCGAAAACTGCCCCATAATATTATGGAAGGTAGGGTCAAACTCCTCCTCGGCAGGTACGGAATCAACAATATTCTGCTTAATGCCGACAGGCTTTGGCTGTATATCCGTACTCTCGTTAAGCTCTGCCTTTTGTACAGCTATGGAGATTTTTGCTCCGCAGCCCGAGCAGAAGGTTGAGTCATCATCAATTTTTTGTCCGCAGTATTTACAATACATATAAATCCTTCCTTTTTACTTTTGAATAGTTACCGTTTTTTCCGCAGCATCGTAGGCTATAGCACTGTCGTCTATGCCAAGTGCGTTTGCCATTGCTCGCAGCGGAAGAAAAATTCTGCCGTCCTTAATTTCGGCAGGGCTTGCTATCTCCTCTGTTTTGTCAATGCCGACAGCTGAAACAGTGAGCTTTTTCTCGCCTGCCGTAATGGATACGGAATAGCTGCCCTGTGAAAGCACAGCCGTTTTTGACGCTGCATCGTAGCTTATCTTATCATCAGCTATGCCCATTGCATTTGCAAGCGCACGCAGAGGGAGCATTGTGCTGCCGTTTGAGATATACGCAGGTACATCAAGCGGATAGGTTTCACCGTTTATGGTGTATTGGTCTGCACCAATCTTTATTTTTATTTCACTGACTGCGGCAGTTTCAGCCTGTGTGGTGGTTTCGGTTGTAGTTTCCACAGCCTTTGTAGTGGCTTCGGTTGTAGTTTCGGTTGTGGCTTTGGTTGTGGTTTCTGCCTTTTTGGTTGTGCTTTCCTCGCCCTGTAAGTAGGACGCAACGGCAAGCGTGCTGTTTACAGGTACAACGCTTGCAGTAAAGGTGGTTTTAATCATGGCAACGGTAAATTTGCCGTCAGAGCCTCTTGTAACGCCTACATTTTCCATTATAATCTCGCCGTCCATATTCTGCGTATCACCTGCTATGATAAGATACGCTCTTGACGCATTATTTTTATCCACCTCAAACCTTACCAAATCCTTAAACTTACCTGTGCCGCTTATATCTGCCTCACCTGTAAATTTAAAGCCCGTATCAATATCCATGGTAAATTTTGTACCAGCCTTATAGGACTGGGTTGATGTATCTGTAACAGTTACCTTTTTAAGGCTGCCTGTCCGCTTAATAGGGGTTTTGTTGCCATGCACCGTAATTCTGCCGTCAACAGCCTTTGCTATAAGTATGTTTGCATTTGAAACGGTAGTTTCGTTACCATCAATTATAAGCCTTATTTCACCTGCATTTTTAATGGTACAGTCAAGGGGCAGATATAAATTGTAGCCGCCGCCAAAATTAAGCTCATCGCTGCCTGTACCTACATCAACGGAAATTTCAAGCGTAGTTTTGTTTACCTTTGTATAGGTAACGCCACGCATTATTTTGCCGCTGTTGCCATAGTTCCATTCAGCGCCTACAAGCTGTGCATAAAAGGTTAAATCCGACGTATGATCCCTTGACCAGCCTATTGCTACCTGTGGCACCTTATCCTCAACAATAAGGGACTGGTTTACCTTTACGTTAGTTACATCAAATTTATAGCGCCACACACCACACGCAGCACTGACAGAGGTTACGCCAAGAATGGTGCTTATTACCAATACTGCCAGAAATGTCAATTTTTTGTTCATTTTATATCCCTCCTTGAATATAATTATGGTATCACCATATTATTGATATGTCAAAGCAATTTTTATGAATTTTTATTTAAGAATTTATTATGGAAAAGGCTTATCCCAATTTCATGGTGAGGGAAATTCTGTGCTTTGCAATATCTACGCCAAGCACCTTAACCTCCACAATATCACCTACGCTTACAACCTCAAGAGGGTGCTTTATATATTTGTCGGTCATCTGCGAAATATGTACAAGTCCGTCCTGATGTACGCCAATATCCACAAATGCGCCAAAATCAATTACATTTCTGACAGTGCCTTTAAGTATCATTCCCTCTGTCAAATCCTCCATGGAGAGTACATCACTGCGCAAAACAGGCTTTGGCATTTCATCACGAGGGTCACGTCCCGGCTTTTCAAGCTCACCTATAATGTCTTTCAGGGTAGGCACGCCGCAGTCAAGCTCCTGTGCCATTTTATTTATGTTTTTAACCTTATCCTTAACCGATATGCCGCCCTTTACGTCATTAAGGCTCATACCCAGCTTATCAAGCAGCTTTTCAGCCACGCCGTAGCTTTCTGGGTGAACGCCTGTGTTGTCAAGTATCTTATCACCGTCCGGTATTCTTAAAAAGCCTGCGCACTGCTCAAAAGCCTTAGGTCCGAGCTTGCTTACCTTTAAAAGCTGCTTTCTGTCGGTAAAACGTCCATTTTCCTCTCTGTATGCAATAATATTTTTTGCCACTGCACCGCTTATGCCCGATACATATTCAAGCAGGGCAGGAGAGGCAGTGTTAAGGTCAACGCCCACGCTGTTTACACAGTCCTCAACAACGCCGCCGAGCGCCTCGCCAAGCCTTTTCTGATTCATATCGTGCTGATACTGACCTACGCCTATGCTCTTAGGGTCGATTTTTACAAGCTCTGAAAGTGCGTCCTGCAAACGTCTTGCAAGGCTGACAGCACTCCTTACATTTACATCAAGGTCGGGAAATTCCGCAGCACCCAGCTTTGATGCGGAATAGACCGATGCACCAGCCTCATTTACAATAATATAGCATACCTCGCTGTCAAGCTCCTTTATGAGGTCAGCGGTAAACTGCTCCGTTTCCCTTGATGCAGTACCGTTGCCCACAGCAATAATATCAACCTTATACTTTTTAATAAGCGCCTTTACAGCCGCCTTTGCCTGCTCCACCTTTTTAAACATAGGCAGGGGATAAATAACGCCCGTTTCAAGCAGCTTGCCTGTTCCGTCAACTACGGCAACCTTGCAGCCTGCCCTGTAACCGGGGTCAAGTGCAAGCACGACCTTATCCTTAATAGGTGGCTGCAAAAGGAGCTGTTTAAGGTTTGCGCCGAACACCTTAATTGCGCCCTCCTGTGCGTTTTCGGTAAGCTCGTTTCTTATTTCACGCTCAACAGACGGCTCAATAAGCCTTTTGTAGCTGTCCTCAATAACCGCCTTTAAAATATCGTCTGTGTATTTATTGCCACGTATAATTGAGGAATTAAGCTA
>CABUWB010000231.1 GCA_902495025.1 uncultured Eubacteriales bacterium | reverse complement strand
CCGCCAGACGTGAGATAATACAGGCGTCGGTTACCATATTCACAGGCGGAGCGTCCACAATAATAAAATCATATTTCTGTTTGCAGCTTTCAATTATTTCAGTAAAACGCTTGCTTGAAAGCATTTCAGACGGATTAGGCGACATACCGCCCGAAAGCAGAATATCAGGACAGCCTTCTCCCTCATTAAGTACAATATTTTCAAGCCTCTCTTTTTTTCCTATAATATCAATAAAGCCCTTTTTATTGCTTATTTTCAGCTTTTTGTGTATGGAGGGGCGCCTTAAATCAAGGTCCATCAGCAGCACCCTGCTGCCCATTTTAGCCATATTCTTTGCCATATTAAAGGCTATTGTACTTTTACCGTCACCCATACCCGGCGAGCTTACAACAATAACCTTTTCATCATTCATGTGCATTGACACCATAAGATTGTTGCAAAGTGTATTAAATGCCTCTACTGCTGTAAAGGACTCAATGCTCACCCCATAGCCCTCACGCTTTTTATTATCCTCTATACCCTCGGCAATTAAAGGTATTCCTCCCATAACAGGAAAATCAAAATGCTTTTTAAAGCTTTCGGCGTCTCTTATTTTATTGTCCATAAGGGTTTTAAGTACAATAAGTCCACATACAAGCATTATGCCAAGGGTCGCCCCCATAACGGCATTTTTCGTGTTATTTGGCGAGCTTTTTGTATCGGGAGCAACGGCAGCGCCTATAGCCTCAACCGAGCCTGCGCCTACCACACGTTTAAGAAAGCCGGGTGCAATATCCTTCATTGCGTTGCACATATCTGCCGAAAGCTGCGGATTTGGCGTGCTTGCCGAAATACGCAGCACCTCTGTTTCATTTACAGGCTCAATTTTAAAATACTTTTGCAGATATTTTGCCTTAATATACTTCTTGGTACCCCTTAAATCAACAGGAAAATATTTTTCAAGCTGCTCGGGAGTATATTTCTGCAAAAGGACAGCGCCGACCTCCTCCATTACAACACCATTGCTGAGCACAACAACGTAGGAGTCAGCAAGGTCACGTGATACGGTGAGGTTTGTAAGTGCTTCCTTGCTGTCTAAGGTACGCTCCCTGCTGTTTACATACATAACAACCGAGGCATCATACATCTCCGTCAGCACAAACTTTGAGTAGCCCAGAGCAACAAGACCAAAAATAATGCCAGAAAGCAGTATAAGCAATATATTTTTAGGTGTCAGAATTACCTTTGCCAGCTTGGCTAAATCTATTTCAATTTCATTTTCGTTTAAATCAGAATTAAACCCTGTGTCCATAAGAACTCCCCTCCGAAGAAATTACAGCATTTTTTATATAAAACAAAACTTATTTAATGTTTTTGACTGTTACTTTTTGTATTTTAACACATCAATCGACATAAATCAACATAAAATTGATACTTTTTATCACTTATTATATAAAATTTTACAATAAATAGTCAGCATTGATATATATTTACATATTTGCTTATTTATATGTTAAAATATTTTTATCTTGTAATAGATATATAAAAAGAATGTTTTTTGCTTATTATAGCATTTATATTATTGCTGCAACATTCTAAAATTTCCATACCGATTTTTAAAATCAAAAAATATATATTTTATGGTGATATAATCTCATTTTGGCATACAAAAAGAGCGCCGCAAGCGCAGCGCCCTTTAGAAATCTTTATTAAATTAATGACTTGTACAGCTTTGTAATATCCTCAACCGAGGTTTCCTTTGGATTACCAGGACGGCAGGCATCATCATAAGCTGACTGAGCAAGGAATGGAATATCCTCCTCCTTAACAATCTCCTTAAGGTCGGCAGGTATGCCAACGTCCTTTGAGAGCTGCCTTACAGCGTCAACAGCAGCCTTTCTGTATTCAGCCTGAGTCATATTTTCCGTACCCTCAACGCCCATAGCCTTTGCAATATCCCTGTACTTTTCGCCAGTAGCCTCTGCATTGTACTCCATAACGGTAGGCAGGATAATGGCATTTGCAACACCATGAGGTGTATCATAAAGCGCACCGAGAGGGTGAGCCATTGAGTGAACAATACCAAGACCTACATTTGAGAAGCCCATACCTGCCACATACTGACCGAGAGCCATGCCCTCTCTGCCCTCTGGAGTATTTGCAACAGCGCCCCTTAAATTTTTGGCAATAATCTCTATGGCTTTAATGTGGAACATATCTGAAAGCTCCCATGCGCCTGCTGTTATGTAGCCCTCAATAGCGTGTGTAAGTGCGTCCATACCCGTAGCAGCCGTAAGACCTGCAGGCATAGAGCTCATCATTTCAGGGTCAACAAAGGCAACAACAGGTATATCCTTAGGGTCAACACAAACCATCTTTCTGTTCTTTGCAGCGTCGGTAATAACGTAGTTGATTGTTACCTCTGCGGCAGTACCCGCTGTTGTAGGCACCGCAAAAATAGGCACCGACTTATTTGTTGTAGGTGCAACGCCCTCCAGACTTACAACATCGGCAAAGTCGGGGTTATTGATAATAATACCGATAGCCTTTGCAGTATCCATTGACGAGCCGCCGCCGATAGCGATAATGTAGTCAGCACCGCTCTTTTTATATGCCTCAACACCTGTCTGCACATTCTCAATAGTAGGGTTAGGCTTGATATTTGAGTAAATCTCATAAGGAAGAGCTGCGCCGTCAAGCACATCTGTTACCTTTTTAGTAACGCCAAACTTAATAAGGTCAGGGTCAGAGCATACAAAAGCCTTTGCAAAGCCCCTGCCCTTTGCCTCATCAGCAATAGCCGCAATAGCGCCTGCACCATGATATGAGGTTTCATTCAATACAAATCTGTTAGCCATAAAATTTTCCTCCTTTGTTAAACAATTAACTTATGAGATAATTATAAGCCTATGGAGTGTAAAATTCAAGACCTATAACCGTAATATTTTATGAATTTTTTACTCGGTGCAATGGCAGTGGTCATGGTCATGTTCGTGGTCGTGGTCATGTCCGCACTCACCGTCCAGCTTATCATAAACCGCCTCTGCCTTTTCTATGTACATAAGCATTTCCTTAGTGCAGTCTAGATTTTTGTACAGCATCGAAAGGTTTTCATATATATCCGCAATTTCTTCGCTGAACTCGCCATGCTTTTCTATTACCTCATTTACAAGCGAGCAGTATATGGCTATTGCCTGCATATAATATTCCTCCTCCTGCCAGTCATCGTCCATAAGACGGTACACCGAGCCCATGTTGGAGTATATCCTCGCCGCCTGCGTACTGTTTTCTCCGCAGTGCTCCTTTGTAATTTCCAAAGCCTCATTATAATAGTAGAGCGAAAGCGCAAAATGCCTGTCCGAGGTTATAAACCTTTCCTCGCCAAGCTCCGCATGCCCTGCCGTATGATATGCGTTAAGCGAGTACGCAAGCGCCGCACTGCCGTAAGCGTCAAGCATTTCGGGCGAACGCTCCCCGTAAAGCTCCGCCTTCAATCCTATAAGCTCCTGCGCACACTCCGCCGCCTGCGCAAATTTAACATCTTGTATAAGCTTACTGCACCTGTCCGTAAGCTCCTTTATTTTATCCGTCATGCCAATACCTCACTGCGTTTTTGTTTTATTATACAACACAACATTACATTTAGCAACAAATTAGAGTTTATCTGCCTGTCGGCAGTGAACAAAATGCTCGCATTTTGTTCATTTTGGCAGAGGAAGAAACTACCAACCCGTGCTGTTCTGTTGCTCCGCAACAGCCATCACGAGTTTCAGTCCTCGGCGGAAGTGAATTCCGCCTGCGGATTTTAGCCTGCGGCGCTTT
>CABUWB010000230.1 GCA_902495025.1 uncultured Eubacteriales bacterium | reverse complement strand
TGCCAAAATAAAAATCCTTTGTTTTGTAAGTTGCTGCCGTACACATAACGCCGCCTCCGTTCAGTTAAATTAATCTGCTCTTTATTATGCCGCAAAAATAGCTTTTTAATCTGGTAAATATATTTTTATTATATACCTCTTTGGGAGCTTAGTCAATTTGCCGTATTAAAAAACTTGACATAACAAATACAGCCCGAGAATAGTGCAATAATCTCGGGCTGTGTTATAATCTCTTTATAATCCCCTGTCTGCAAGGATTTTTTCAAATTTTTTCTCTGACTGAATTTCGTGTGTTACAAATTCTCCATTTCAAATTGGAATTTATGCATTTGTAAAAATTGCTGATACTGAATTTCTCTTTGCACACATTCCAAGAGAACTGCTTGTATCTATACAAACACCTGTAAAATATAGGTGTATTAGTGTTTCAAAACCCATTCTTTTGCTTTCTCGTAATCTTTCAAATAGGAAACTATTATACCAGATTGTTTCATCATCTTTTCAAACAGTTTTTGTTCTTTTTTGCCAACACCAACAAAAGCAATCTTCATAAATTTCTTTTTGCATTCTATTATTCCATTTACAATACATGCTGCAATCTGTTCAGTTATGGTTGTTTCATCCAAATTAATAATCATATATGAAGAAACGGATGGACGAGAAAATGTTTTATAATCTTCCTCAAATTTCTTGATTACTTCTACCTCCATGTTTTCCATACTATCAAGATGTTCACACCATATTGTTCCATCATTATAGTTTAATTCAAAGGATTTCTTCTTAATTCCTGCTTGTTCTTTATAATTCAATAATTTCATCTCTTTCATAACATCTTTTCTTATCTTATCCATTATGTCATCCCTTGTTGTATCAGCTCACTTCTTATGTTAGAAAGTTTAGATAATTCTTCTATATAAAATACTCCTTTTTATTGTCAACAAATCCTAATTTATTATCAAATCTTATTATAACACCGCAGCATATACACGTCAATTACGCAAAAAAGCCGCTTTTGACACAAACATCAAAAGCGGCTGACAAATACAAAACAAATTATTCTTTAGGTGCAAATATCTTATTAAGCACTGCCACAACGGCATAAATTACACCTGTTACAATAAATATACCTGCCATACCGTACAGCACCATTGGCAGAATATTTACAAAAGCCTCAAAATCCATAGTCAAAACCTCCTGTTACTGGAATAAAGGTACAAGGGTTACGATAAGACCGCCGGCAATAACCGAGGCAATCTGACCCGAAACATTAGTACCTACTGCATGCATAAGAAGATAGTTCTGTGGGTCCTCCTTAATACCGATGTTATTTACAACACGAGAGGACATAGGGAAAGCGGAAATACCCGCAGCACCTACCATAGGATTAATCTTCTTTTTAACAAAGAGGTTAAGGAACTTGGCAAAGAACACACCGCCCACAGTATCAAAAATAAAGGCGATAAGACCAAGACCCATAATCATAAGTGTTTCAACCTGAATAAAGGACTCTGCCTGCATCCTTGTTGAGATACTTAAACCAAGCAGAATTGTAATAAGGTTGGCAAGCTCGTTCTGTGCTGTGCTTGAAAGCGAGTTAAGCACGCCGCACTCCCTTATAAGGTTACCAAACATAAGGAAGCCTACAAGTGCAACCGACTTAGGTGCAACAAGACCTGCAACAGCAGTAATTACGATAGGGAATAAAATCTTGGTTGTTTTGGAAACAGCCTGTGGATTGTACTCCATACGTATAAGCCTTTCCTTTTTAGTGGTAACAAGCTTGATAACAGGCGGCTGAATAATAGGCACAAGCGCCATATATGAATAAGCCGCAACCATAATTGCACCTGTATACTTGGAGTCAAAGTACTGCGCAACAAAGATAGACGTAGGGCCGTCAGCAGCACCGATAATACCTATTGACGCTGCGTCGTTAAGGTCAAAGCCGCAAAGGGTTGCAAGGCACAGTGTAAAGAATATACCAAACTGTGCAGCCGCACCGAAAAGCAGCATTTTAGGGTTTGAAAGCAGCGGCGTAAAGTCAATCATGGCACCGATACCAATAAACAGGAGCAGAGGGAAAAGCTCATTAGCAATACCCGCATTAAAAAGCACATCAATAGGGCCAACCTCAGCGCCCTGTGTAATAGCACCCGAAAGGGGCAGGTTTACAAGTATTGCGCCAAAGCCCATAGGCAAAAGCAGGGTAGGCTCCATCTCCTTTTTAATGGCAAGCCAGATAAGGGTTGCGCCGATAAGCCACATAAGTGCCATCTGCCAGGTTACATTACCGATATTCTCAAATAATGACAAGAAAATATCCATTTGTTTTTTACATTCCTTTCTTTTGAAAAATTTTCAAAAATAAAAGTCTGGCTATTCAAAGCAGCAGCGGAATATAAAATTCGTACTGACGCCGACTGCTACAGCATAGCTGCAAGCTACTCCCCTTTAAATTTGACATTACACTTTATATTATCATTTTATATGTGTTTTTTCAAGTAAAAAAACAATATTTATTAAATTTTTATTAAATATTGAACCCATACAATTAAAAAGCAAACAAAAAATTGGAAATATTATGTTGCACAAAAATAAATTTTATGTTATATTTTCAGTATTACATTCCGTATTCAGAAATGAGGTGTCCAAAATGAAAAGTAAAGAGCAGTTATTTGAAATGCTGCGAAATGTTTTGCAGGAAAACGCCATTTCCGTCTATTCACTTGCAAAAATAACGGGCATTAACCGCTCAACCCTGCAAAAGGCAATGAATGGTACACGCTCCCTTACCCTCAGGCAGTTTAAAAGCCTTATTGACGCACTGCCTCTTTCCGCAAGGGAAAACGAATATTTTTACATCGGCTTTATGGAATGTTCCTGGGACAGCGAGCGCATTAAAAATAATCGTTATATGCTTGATATACTGGACACCATATCAGGCACTTTAGGCAGCACACCTGCACCGTCGGTTTCCATCAAGGTAAAATACGAAAATACAAAAAGCGTGTACTATGGCAGCGAAAATGTAAAAGATGTTGCAACAATGCTTGTGTATGATGAGCTTTTTACAGCCGATAAGCCAGAAATAAGGCTGTATGTTCCGCTTTCGGACGAATTTGCAAACAACACCGTAACACGCTTTGTATGCGGCTGCGAAAAGCCCGTAAGCGTTTCACTGCTGTTTGAATTTTTAAAATCGGCAAAGTACAGCACCACCGCAAATTTATCTTCACTTAAAACCATTATACCCATGATACTTGACAGCAGGGAGCGTTTTAAGCTGTATTATTTTTATGCCGATGATTATGTTTACCGCAGCCACCCCACGCCTTACCCCTACTACATAATTTTATCTGATAAGGCAGTAATGCTTGACGCCGAGCTTGAAAGCGCCATAGTCATAAGTGATGCAGAAATAGTTAATGCCATGAAATGCACGCACGATAAAAAGGCAGCTGACGCTTCTCCGCTCCAGTCGGCACAGGTTGATTTATCCAAAAACATCAGTATTTTAATGAACAACCATGTTATGGATACCGATATGTATGCAATATCCTATGAGCCCTGCATATCCTGCTTTGTGCCTGCACAGATGTACAGCGAGCTTATAACCGACGATATGCCCCACAAGGAGGAATTTGTTGCCCTTGTTGCAGACAGGCTGACACAGATAACCGACGTACCCACAAAGTATGCGCTTTTTAACAAGGACAGCATATCAGACTTTGTGCGTGAGGGCAGCATTGTTCCCTTTAAACACCCATGTCTGAAAATGTGTACGCTAAGACAGCGCAGGGAAATACTTACAAACATATATAATACAATGGACGATACAAAGGTAATTATGCGTGCCTTTTCATCGGAT
>CABUWB010000229.1 GCA_902495025.1 uncultured Eubacteriales bacterium | reverse complement strand
TCATGCATCTTAATCGGTCATCTCCCCCCCCCCCCGAGGGGAAGCCTTAGTTACCTGCACATTTCAAGCCTTCCCCTCAGGGGAAGGGGAACCGCTTGCGGTGGATGAGGTGTAAAACCGATACCCTATAAACAATAATTTACCTCTTTCCACATCGAAAAAGCGACATCAATATTTCAGCAAGCGTATTAAGTGCCTGCATATTTTCCCTACAAAAAAAACGTGGTTTTCTCGGGCAGTACAACATACGTATCAGCTTATTACGTGTTCTGGGGCGCATAAATCCTCCTTAACAAAAAAAGGATTTTACCGTTTTGATAAAATCCTTTGCAAGTCTTATTCTTCTTCACTTATTTCCTTTTCGGCAGGAGCTGCGGGCAGCTTGTTATAGTAAGCCTCCAGCCTGTAAATAGGCATACCCTTGCCCGAAAACTTTTCCTCATACTCGGTCATAACATTACCCTCAAAATCAGAATTATGCAAATCAAGGGAAATGTTATGCAATCTCCAGCCCTTATCGGCAATTTCATTTAAGCTGAACTCAAACAAAATCTGATTGTCGGTTTTCATAAAAATCTCTCCGCCCTTATCGGCAAAAAGTCTTTCATACAGGTTAAGAAAATTTTTGTGTGTAAGGCGGCGCTTAGCCCACTTTCTTCTCCTGTGCCATGGGTCGCAGAAATTTATGTAGAGTCTGTCAATTTCCTCGGGAGCAAAAACCTCCTCAAGACCTGCAACATCGGCACAGATAAAGGCGATATTGTCGCCAACCTCCGCAAGGCGGCTCTTTTTAAGGGCGGTAACAATAATCTGCTCCTCCCTTTCAACACCGATGTAGTTAATGTCTGGGTTGAGCTTGCTCATCTGGGATAAAAACTGACCCTTGCCGCAGCCAATCTCAACATGAATGGGATTGCTGTTGCCAAAATACTCACTCCATTTGCCCCTGTTATCAGCAGGATTTTGGATAATACTTTTGTTAGAGCCAAGCTCCTCCTGTGCCCAGGGCTTTTTTCTTATACGCATATTGTATATTCCTTTCGTTAAACAGTCATTAGTAAATAACACATTTTCCCTTTTTCAAGTGGTGCGTTTTCAACAGGCTTAATATCGGTAAAGCCCTGTATTTCCGCCTCCAGACGATAGGACGGGTCATACTCGCAGGGTACGCCAAGTATAAGCGCACCGCCGTCCCTGCCCAAAAGCAGATGATGATACTGCCTGCACGCATAAAGCACAAGCGGATTGTTAATATATTTCCACAGTGAGCAGACCTGTGCCAGCTCACGCAGGTTAATTTTTATCCACTGACCGCTGCACCCATAAAACGGCGTTACTGCATCATGGTTTTCAAAAAGTGCAGATGAGTTATCGTTTTGCGGCATCTGTGTATAGCGTTTAAGCTCCTTTAAATCATCATCAAGACGACATACAATGGATTTAAACACCTGCTTTTCCTCATTTTCGGGGACAGATTGCTGCTTAGCGCTCTCCTGTGCGGATAACTGCTCCGTTTTTTCCTCTTTTGGCATTTCCGTTTTCGCAGCTTCTGCCTCTGCCGTTTCTTTCAGCATAAAGCAGCGCCGCCAGTCGTACTCGCCATTTACAAAGCCTATTGCCGCCACCTCTAATTCGGGTGATATTACCGCCGCCGCACGTATACCCTCTGGGTTATCCGCCTGCACCTCACAGCGCAGTGTACACCGCCCCATAGCGTCAACTGTAAGCGGCTTTGGCAGCAGTAAAAAGCTGTCTTCCCATAATAAATAGGGCTTGTAGAGCTTGTCTGTGCTTATGCCCTGTAATTGCAGAGTTATGCGGCATAAACCGCTGCCATACTCCAATATAGCTTTTCCTTTGTCCATTGATATTGGTATTCTGTTATATGCAGCCATAAATTTACTCCCTTGCTGTTTACAGCAATTATATGCAGGAGTAAATAAGTTTATTACATTCTGTTAAGGCTGTCAGCCAGCCTTGCAAAATCCTCAAGCGTCAGCTTTTCACCCCTGATACGTTCATCAAAGCCATTTTCGTTAAGGAAGGCAGCAATCTGCTCCTTATTCATATTAAACTCACCGCTATTGAAAATACAGTTAAGCAGGGTTTTTCTTCTCTGTGAAAAGGCAGTTTTGATAAGCTTAAACATAAGCTGCTCATTATTCGTTTTAACAGGCGGATTTTTATGCAGGGTAAGCCTTATAACCGCACTATCCACGTTAGGGCGTGGCATAAAGCAGTTCTGCGGTACGTTTGCAACCAGATACGGCTCGCAGTAATACCTTACCGCAAGTGAAAGCGCACCGTAGTCCTTAGTAGACGGCTCTGCCTGCATACGCAGTGCAACCTCCTTCTGAATCATAACGGTTATGCTTTCGACAGGGAGCTGCTGCTCCAATATACCCATAATAATAGGCGTTGTGATATAGTAGGGCAGATTTGCAACCACTTTAAGGCTTTTGCCGCCATTATCGGCTGCAAGCTGCGCCACGTCCACCTTTAAAATATCGTTGTTTATAATCTCTATATTATCAAAGTCCGACAAAACGTCCTCTAAAATAGGTATGAGGGTTTTGTCAATTTCAACCGCAATAACCTTTTTTGCGTGCCTTGCAAGTGCCTGGGTAAGCGTACCTATACCGGGGCCTACCTCAAGCACTGTATCCTCCTTAGTAATTTCAGCGGAGGCAATAATTTTATTAAGCACACGCTCATCAATTAAAAAGTTCTGTCCAAAGTTCTTTTTAAAGGCAAAGTCATAGCGGTTAATAATCTCTTTGGTTTTAGCCATAAGGCTTAAATTAGTGTCTGACATTAATTATCTCCCAATTATGCAAGAGCCTTTGAGGCAGTTTCCTTAGCGGTTTTGAGAGCCTCATCAATCTTGGAAGCGTCCTTGCCGCCAGCCTGTGCCATATTAGGACGGCCGCCGCCGCCACCGCCGCATACAGTTGCCGCAGCCTTAACAATATCGCCTGCCTTAGCACCCTTCTTAACGGCTGCATCGCTGCACATTACAACAAAGCTTACCTTGTCGCCCTCGCCGCTTGCAAGCACAATAACGCTGTCGGAGAGCTTGTCCTTAATCTGGTCGCCCATACCTCTGAGGCCGTTCATATCAAGACCCTTTACGTTTGCAGCAACAAACTTAATGCCGTTAATATCCTCTGCAGATGAAATAATATCGTCAATAAGACCGCCCGAAAGCTTAGCCTTAAGGCTTTCAATCTCTCTTGCCATAGCCTTGTTTTCGTCAAGGAGTGAGGCAATTCTCTTTTGAATGTTGGCAGGTGTGGTTTTAAGTGCGCTCATAATCTCGTTAAAGATAAACGCTCTTTCCTCATGGTAATTAAGCACACCAAAGCCTGTAAGTGCCTCAATACGTCTTACACCTGCTGAAACACCACTCTCGCTCACAATCTTAAATGAGCCAGCCTGTGCGGTATTTTTAAGGTGAGTACCACCGCAGAACTCAATTGAATAGCCGTTAATATCAACTACACGTACAGTTTCACCGTACTTTTCGCCAAAGAGTGCTGTTGCGCCTGTCTTTTTAGCGTCCTCAATGGACATAACCTTAACCTCAACAGGGTGAGCCGCAAGGATATGCTCGTTTACCATACGCTCGATTGTAGCTAAATCTTCTGCACTGACAGCCTCAAAGTGGGTAAAGTCAAAGCGGAGATGGTTTCTGTCAACAAGTGAGCCTGCCTGCTCGATATGTGCACCAAGTACCTCACGCAGTACTGCCTGAAGAATATGTGTTGCTGTATGGTTTCTTGCAATGGCAAGTCTTTTTTGTGTGTCTATTGCCATATCAACGCTGTCGCCTGTTTTAATTGCACCGCTTTCAACAACGCCTGTGTGCAGGAACTTGTT
>CABUWB010000228.1 GCA_902495025.1 uncultured Eubacteriales bacterium | reverse complement strand
CCGTAGGGGCGGCAATCTGCCGCCCGTTAGCAATGATAATATGCTAAAATTAGGGCGGATATGGAATCCGCCCGAATGTTGAACATATTGCAATGCTTGACGGGCGGCAGGTTGCCGCCCCTACGATTGAAATGTTAGGGTATTATTACACCGATAAACTCTAATTTACAGCCTTATTATACAAAAACTAAACATTAGCAAGGGTAGACACCTTTTTTTAATTGTGGTAAAATTAATTATTAAAAAATATAATCGAACAGGGAGGTCAGAGATATGAAAAAGATTGGCATACTTACAAGCGGCGGTGACTGTCAGGGCTTAAACCCTGCTATACGTGGTGTTGCGAAAGCATTATACGATACCTTTGGCAAGGAGGTAAAAATATACGGAATACGTGACGGATACAGGGGTCTTATTGAGGGCGAGTATGATGTTATGAAAAAGAGCGATTTTTCGGGCATACTGACAATGGGCGGTACAATTCTGGGTACGTCAAGGCAGCCATTTAAGCAGATGCGTGTTGTAGGCGAGGACGGCGTGGACAAGGTTGCAGCCATGAAGAAAAACTACAAGGAAATGGGACTTGACTGCCTTGTTATATTAGGCGGCAACGGCACACACAAAACGGCTAATCTTTTAAGCCAGGAAGGGCTTAACGTGGTTACCCTGCCAAAAACCATAGACAACGACCTCTGGGGTACGGATATAACCTTCGGCTTTTACTCGGCGCTTGATGTTGCTACCGATGTAATTGACCGTCTGCATACAACAGCCACCTCGCATGGCAGAATTTTTGTTGTTGAAATTATGGGACATAAGGCAGGCTGGCTCAATCTGTACGCAGGTGTTGCAGGCGGTGCGGATGTTGTGCTTATACCCGAAATTCCATATAGTATTGAAAAAATTACCGAGGTAATAGATAACAGGACAAACGAGGGCAAGGTATTTTCCATTGTGGCTGTTGCAGAGGGTGCAATATCTCTTGAAGAAAGCAAAATGAGCAAAAAGGAGTTCAAGGCGGCAAGGGCAGAAATGCCTTATTCCTCAATAGCTTACAGGGTTGCCGACGATATTGCAAAGGCAACAGGACACGAGGTAAGGGTTGCAGTGCCGGGACATATTCAGAGAGGCGGAAATCCATGTGCTTATGACAGGGTGCTTTCTACAAGGCTTGGCACTAAGGCGGCAGAGCTTATCAAAAATGAGCAGTACGGCTTTATGGTCGGTATGCGCAATGACGAGGTTGTGCCTGTGCCTCTTGCGGAGGTTGCCGGCAAGCTGAAATGTGTACCGCCAGATAACGAGGTTATCGCAAGTGCAAGAAGCATAGGAGTTAGCTTCGGAGATTGATATTTTACATTGATTTAACCTGATGCTAACATATTTGCGCTTTATAAATTGTCGAAAAATGAGATAATTAATGAGGGTAAATTTTGGTCTGACCAAAGTTTAATACTGTATTTGAGGGAGTGAGCACTATGAATAAAAAAAGTGCCGCCGTCATAGAGATAGCCTCCAACGAGCTGCGTTTAAAGGCGGCGGAGCGCAAGGGTGACGGCATAAAAATAATAGATGCGCTTAATTATCCGTTAAGTCTTGGAAAGGATACCTTCCATTCTGGCAAGATAAGCTTTGAGAGCATCAGCAAAACGGCGGAAATAATAAACGGCTTTAAACAGGTTGCAAGAGAGTACGGCATTGACTGTATCAAAACCATAGCAACAACGGCTGTGCGTGAGGCAACAAACAGGGAGTACGTGCTTGACCAGATTAAGGTTAAAACGGGGCTTGACCTCTATGTTGCAGACGACAGTCAGGAGAAAAACTACATCAATACCCTTATGTTTAATATTCTGCCAAAGGAGCATACGCAGTCGGCTGTTGTAGTACACCTCGGCTCGGGCAACATCACCATATCACTTATAGAAAACTCCAGCATAAGCTATACGCAGTCCATTAAGATAGGCGGTCTGCGCCTTAGTGAGATGTTTGAGATGGTCGGTGTGGAAAAATACTCCTCGGTTGTAAGGGAGTATATGCGCCAGTTCCTTGATACAATAGTAAGCTTTCTGCCTAAAAAAATAACAAGCGTTATTCTTACAGGCTATGATGTGGAGCTTATATCGGGGCTTTGCGGCGGCAGGGCGTCGGGCGGACTTATTGAAATTGCAAAGTCCGATTTTACGTCCATTTACAAGCAGATAAGGGAAAAAAGTCCGTCGGAGCTTGCGCAGAGCCTTGGCGTGTCGGTTGACAAGCAGGAGCTGCTGCTGCCTGCGCTTTTAATCTACAACCGTATATTAAAGTATGCCGATACTGATAAAATGGTTGCCGTACCTATAACCGCAGGTGATGCTCTCCTTTGGGACTGCCTGCAAAATGAGCGTTACAGCGAGCTTAAAAAGCACTATGAGGCAAGTGCCATTACTGCTGCAAACAGCATTGCAAAGCGTTTTGATATGAATATGACGCATCTTGCCAAAATTGAGGAATGTGCGCTAATGATTTTTGACAAGCTCAAAAAGGTACATGGACTTGACAAGCGTGAGAGGTTTCTGCTGCAAATGGCTGTAAGGCTGCACAACGTGGGTAAGTTTATCAACCCTAAGGCGCACTACATACACTCCTACCATATCATAAACGGACTTGATATTGTCGGAGTGAATGAGGACGAAAAAAGTGTTATTGCTGCCTGTGCGCTCTACCATGGCACACTTGTACCAGATATGAAATATTATGAGTATTCAGCTTTAAGCCCAGAAAACAGGGTGCTTGTATCCAAGCTGTGTGCCATACTGCGCCTTGCGGTTGCTGTAAACAGCGGTCATGGCGACAAATATGACGATATAAATGTGCGCCTAAAGGGCAGCGAGCTTGTAATTACCCTTGTTACTTACAAGGACATTGAGCTTGAAAAGTGGACGTTTAACTCAAAGAGCGAATTTTTTACGGACGTTTACGGCATTAAGCCTGTGCTTAACAAAAGGAGCGTGATATAATGGCAGATTTAAATGACAGCAGCTTATACATAAACAGGGAGCTGAGCTGGCTTGAATTTAACGAGAGGGTACTCGAGGAGGCCTTTGACAAAACAAATCCCATTTTAGAGAGGTTTAAATTTCTTGCAATTACCGCCTCAAATATGGACGAGTTTTTTATGGTAAGGGTTGCAGGACTTATGGAGCAGGTCTATGCAGGCAGAATTAAAAAGGATATTGCAGGTCTTACCCCACGCCAGCAGCTTGAAAAAATATCAGAGCGCATCCATGAAATGGTATCAAGACAGTACAACTGCCTTAACCGCTCTCTTTTGCCGCAGCTTAAAAGCGATAACATAATTTTTAAGCGTTACAGTGATTTGACGCAGGAGCAGAAGGACTTTGCAAAGCAGTACTTTAACACAACGCTTTTTCCTGTGCTTACACCTATGGCAATTGACAGCAGCAGACCGTTTCCTCTTGTTGCAAACAAAAGCCTTAACCTTATTGTGGAGCTTGACGGCGAGGATATGTATGCCGTTGTGCAGGTGCCGTCTGTGGTCGGCAGGCTTGTGGAGCTGCCCGACAGTGAGGGCGGCGCACGTGAGTTTATTCTGCTGGAGGATATAATCAAGCACTTTGCCGACAGGCTGTTTGAGGGCTGCTCGGTTGTGTCAGTATCCGCTTTCAGAATTACACGTAACTCCGACCTTGAAATTGACGAGGATGAGAGCCACGACCTGCTTGTTGAAATTGAGGAATCAATCAAGCGCAGAAAGTGGGGCGAGCCTGTCCGTCTGGAGGTTGAAAAGGAAATTACACCGTCAGCATTTGAGTTTCTGCGCAGCAGACTTTCACTTGCCGATGAGGATATATATAAAATAAGCGGCACAATAGATTTAACAGTTTACTTTG
>CABUWB010000227.1 GCA_902495025.1 uncultured Eubacteriales bacterium | reverse complement strand
GTGTTGCGCCAGCGACACACCGATAAACTCTAATTTACATTCTCCCTCACCAAATCCAAAGGGGCTGCCATACAGCAGCCCCTTAATCATTTAATTATTTCATATTTCTCCTCTGTGAGGAAAGTATATTAAGCCTTACAATAAAATCCTGCTTATTCTTTTTAACAAGTACATCAAGTATAACACCAATGGCGAAGGAAATTACGCCGATAGTGGCGCAGCTAAGTGCAAAAATAAGCGTAGGAAAGCGTGGTACCATGTGGGTATTAAAATACTCGGCAAACACAGGCACAAGCATAATAGCAGCAGCAATTATAAACAGTGCCGCAATAGTGCCGAAAAACATCATTGGTCTGTATTCCTTAAACATAACGGCAATGGTTTTAAGCACCTTCATACCGTCGCTGAAAGTATTGAGCTTGGACTCGCTGCCCTCGGGTCTGTCCCTGAAATTAATGGGTATCTCCTTGATATTAAACCTCTTGTCCAGTGCGTTAATGGTCATTTCAGTTTCTATCTCAAAGCCGCCCGACACAATAGGCATCATCTTTACAAAGTCATAGCTGAAAGCACGATAGCCTGTCATAATATCCTTTATATCACTTTTAAAAAGTCCGTTAATCAAATCCCTTACAAGCTTATTGCCAAAGCCATGGAACATACGCTTATTCTCCTGAAAATAGGTGGAGGAAAGCCTGTCGCCGATAACCATATCGTAGCCCTCGTTAAGCACAAGGTCAACCATTTCCCTTGCGTGCTCGGCAGGGTAGGTATCGTCGCCGTCAATCATAATATAACAGTCGGCGTCAATCTGGCGGAACATGCTGCGCACAACATTACCCTTGCCCTGACGGTATTCCTTTCTTACAATAACCCTGTCGCCTAAGGACGAGGCAATTTCATACGTCCTGTCAGTTGAGTTATTATCGTATACGTAAATGGTTGCCTCGGGGAGAGCAGCCATAAAGTCCTCTGCCACCTTTTTAACCGTTTTTTCCTCATTATAGCAGGGCACAAGCACTGCAACCGTCTTATTATTCATATAATTATCCTCCGTTATTAAAGCCAGAATGTAAGAGCCGATGTTATTGCATAATAGAAGTTTGGATTACCTACATCGTGCGAATAATCGCATGGTACAAGCACCAATGCCGCATCATATAAAAGACAAAGCGCACACAGCAGCGTTATACCAAGATACAGGCGCTTATCCTCATGCTTTTCGATAAATGCAAGGGCAATAAGCAGGGCAGACAGCAGCATAAGATAGGAGTAATCCATATAATATCTGTAAAGTATGCCCGCCATTTCGGTATCTGCAATAGCAACTATAAACGAAAACACCGCCGCACATACCGCAAAAGCAAAAATCCCCTTATCCTTCAGCTCACCCTTAACCTTTTTAATAAGCACAATAAGCCACAAAACAGGCTGTGTTGCAAATATACCGCCGAGCATCATTTCCGCAATGGTTGTACCCATATAGCAGTTTGACAGGTTTGTACCCGTAATAAATGGAAACTTTGCATAAACAACAGGCAGCTGGAAGAAATAGCAGAAAACGCCGAGCGGCACCCTGCCAAGGTTAAAGCCACGCCTTGTCATATCGTTTGTAGTAAGGTTATAGTTTGCGCCAAAGTCAAATATAGAACCAAAGCGTGCGTAATTGTACCACATAACCACAGCGGCAACTGCTATATAGGGCAGTACAAACGCAGCCGTATGCGCAATATTATTTTTTTCGGCATACGCCTTATTTTTTAATGCCTTAAGCACACCACCGCCAAAAAGCGGTATTGCAAGGAACGAGGCGAGCAAAAACTGCGGTCTGCATCCTGCCACAAGCGCCATGCCAAGCGAGCCTAAAAACAGCCTTACGCCCTGCATAAGCTTAGTCCTGCACTCGTATGCGCTTATCCACCAGTAAAGCCCCGCAACCGTCAGCATAAGCGCCATGGATATTGGCATTGCGTAAAGGTCAGGCTTTTTAAGGGCAAATATAATGCCGCTTGATGATACAAACACCTGCGCCAGTATAAGGTAATGCACAAAGGGAATATTTTTAAACCACCGTTTAACAACCGAGCTTATAAGCAGGAAGCTGAAGATTATAAACAGCGACACATTTATAAATACACCCGAGTAGGTTGAAAACTCACCGCCCACCAGCAGCTTATATGGCATATAATACACAACTACGGGCAGTGCGCCAAAGTATACGTAATACTTGCCGTCATAATAGGCATGGTCCCACTTATAGGACGCACCGCTTTCACGCATAATCTTATCACGTGCATTTCTGTCATAGGGGTTGTCCATATCGATAAGCGCCTGAGGCGGCTCGGCATACTCCAGATACACCTTTCCGTCAATAAAAGAGTCCGCAAGGTAATTATACTGCTTGTGATGCTCAAACCCGGGATTAATAAACACAGGGTTTGACATACATATAACGCCGCTTACTGTAAGATTTGCAATAACCAGCAGAATTACCGCCCATATCTGACCGTAGCTGCCTGCCTTAAACTTAATATCATATACAGGTGAGCCAGCCCTGAGCGTATAAGCAAGCATAAACACAAGGCAGAAGAAAATTATTCTTACAATATTTATACCAAACGGCACCTGCTTGTTAAGCTGTATGCTGTTAATTACAAGCGTCTGTCCGTCAACGCCGTTAAAGCGTATTCTAAGGGCATTGCTGCTGCCTGCGGTATGCAGCTTTATATACTTTGTACGCTCCACACCCTCAACAACATATCTTTCGGGCATGTCCATATATTCGCTGTTTGCCTCATCAGTAATACCAAGCACAACTGCAATCCTCTGAAAACCTCTGTCCTTACCGTCGGCATAATTTGCAGGGTCATCACAGCGCTTGTTGCGTATATCGATATATACATTGTCAGCCTCGGCGTCAAAACCCTTAAACTCAACCCACTTATCGCCGCTGTAGCCTATCTGTATTTCGTTGGTGCCAACATAGGTTACACCCGAGCCGCAGCTAAAGGTTGTAAGGTCTTCCGTCTTATAACCCATACCCTCAAAAAATCTCCAGTTAAACACAACAAGCTCCATTAAAAGCACCGCTATAAATATAATTATATACGGCTTATATTTTTTTGACATACTATTATCATTCATAACAACTTTTCCTCCACTTTTGCTTTTTTACAGTACACCAAGCAAAACAGCATTTTATTACATTTTGTTAAAAAACACATAAAAATATTTTACACCATATACATATATATTTCAAGCTAAATAATCAAGGTGCATATAATATAAAAAAGGGGGTATTGTTATGTGCAGTTGTTTTAAAATTTTGGGTGTGATTTTATTTCTTGCAGGCATAGGCATGCTTTTGGGTATAATTATACCCGTAAATACCTTTTTGCTTGCGCTTATATTTATAGCTATCGGACTTTGTATTCTCATTAAGTAAAAAAATAACCGCCCCGCTTAAAAATAAGCAAAACGGTTATTTATAATTAGTCTTTACCGACTAATTTACTATAGTAAGAGGTGCTTGTATACAGTGCACCCACAGGGTTATGCGCAAGCACCCTGTCCTTGACGACAAGGGTTGTTGTAACAGCGTCCGAATACTTATAAAACAAGCTGTCATGACCAACGCAAAGCCCCATAACAATATTCATATCGGTTTTTTCCTTATTAAGGGACTCTGCCTGCAAAATAGGGTTGCACATATTATGTCCTATCTGCTTGCATTTTTCGTCAATGCCTACACTGTCCTTTGGAGTTGCACCACACTTACAGCATACGCCGTAAACCTCAAAGCCGTGCGACCTTAAAATTTTGGTAAGTGCCCTTGTTTCGGCAATAAGTCCCGCACAGGTGGCAATACCTATTTTCTTAAAGCCCATTCTCTTTG
>CABUWB010000226.1 GCA_902495025.1 uncultured Eubacteriales bacterium | reverse complement strand
TCACAGCGGTATTTTTTACTGCCACGCAGAAACATAAGTACCTCATTATCTATGTTCACATAAGTTACACATTTTTTATTCTATATTGCTTTTCGCACAATATAATCTTTTTCATCTGCTACCTTAAGGAAAATATGTACAGTATCAACGTCACCCTTTTCCCCTCTTACTAGATAAACCTTAGCCACTACAAGCCTGATAAGCTCCAGCTTTTCCTCATAGGTCATAGCATCAATCAGCTCTGCAAAGGAGCTTATCAGCTTTCTTGCTTTAGTAAGACCCTCTAATGCAATTACATTATCATTTTGTCTTACCTCCAATCCCGAAAGCTGTTTTTGCATAATATCAAGCTTTTTAGTCAGCTCATCAATATCAGCTAAGATGTAAGGTTTAACACTCTCGCTCGCCTCTCTTAAGTTCTGAATCTGCGAGTTAATGTCTTTTTGTATTTTTAAAATACTTCCCTTTATAGTATCAATTTTGCTGCTTATACCACATAAAGCTCCGTTTTTCAGCTCACGCTCAAGTGCTGCATAGTAGCTGTCGGTGTTTCCGTTATCCAGTCTGCATACAGCCTCAAGTACAAAATCATCAATTACCTTTCCTCTTATTGCCTTGCAGCAGCATAGGTCAGGGTTATCTCGTCTTGTAGGGCATTTATACAAAAATCTCTGTTCACCATTTTTCTCAAAACGACCTGTTTCCGTATGCGTATACATATTTTTACCGCATATCGGACAAGCAAGCAATCCCGACAGCAAAGCCTTGCTCTTGTTATGAGGGCGTGAATACCTGCTTAAATTATCCGTCAGCATTTTCTGAGCAGCTATCCAGTCCCTGCCGCTGATAATCCCTTTATGCTTACCTACGGAAATTATCCACTCCTCATAAGAACGGCGTTTCTTTTTACGTGCGTATTCAGGGCTGAATACACTGCTTTCACCTCTTAACTCCTTTACCTGCTCTGTCTTATTATACACCATTAAGCCATTAGTGCCGTTAAAATCTTCCCGCTTGGCATACAGCCTTATGTCTTTTTCGGTAAAGTAATTATATATATCACTGTCGGCAACTGCATACACAGGATTGCTTAAAATTGTTTTAATACTAACCCTTGTATGCTCGTTGCCCTCCTTAGTTAATATATTATTTTCCCTAGTAAAGCTGACTACCGCCTGTAAGGAATGTTTTTCAAGATAGGTTTGAAAAATACTTTTCACCGCACTAAGCTCTTCCTCAATAGGTTCAAGATGATTAATGGTAGTGTTTCTGCCATTAACAGATATTCTCTCCTTCTTTGAATAAAAGCCTGTCGGCGTGGTACCGCCTAGCCATCGTCCCTCCTTAGCCAATTCATAGAGGTTATCGGATATACGCTCAGCTATAATATCACGCTCAAACTCAGCTATTGCGGCAAGCATAGACATAAGTATTTTACCTGTTTTACTGCCTGTATCAACATCATCGGTACAGCTGACAAAGGGAACACCCTTTGCCTTGAGCATCTCAACAAGATTAAGCAAATCTACAGTCCGCCTTGATATACGGTCAAACTTATAGCAGATTACCGCACGTACTTTGCCGTTTTCTATGTCAGATAACATTCTCAAATACTCGGGTCTGTCAGAATAAAATCCCGACTTTCCCTCGTCCCGATATATTTCTATATCGCTATCTGCTGCATCAAATTTAAGACGTGCATAAGCAATACACTTGGAAATCTGATTTTCAACCGATTTGCCTGTTTCGGTAAGTTTTGACTTACGTGCATACACTGCTATTTTAGCCTGCAAAGCCATGAGATTCCCCCTTGCAGTAATTGTTATTGCGCAGAAAGTATTTTATTTCACATTTTTGTAAACATTTACAAACAGCTCATTATACAGTTCTGTCCGCTGCGTATCAGTCAGCTCCATCTCCTTCAGCTTTCTTGCCGTTATCCTTGCCCTCAGGCTTGTAAGCCCTGTTAGCAAATCCTCTGTACCCTCGCCTTTATGCAGTTCAGTTTTATACATTGTATCCCACTCCCATCAAATATAATATATTCAGCAAAATACAATATATTGCTGCTGACAGGGTAATTTCAAATTTAACAACCAGTTAGTCAAGACATAAAAATTGCCGACAGACTTTTAAATCTCTGTCGGCAATCGGTTTATAACAGCATATTTTATTCTATTACACGCACTGCGTTTACAACCACTCTTTTGCTATCGTCCCTTACATCACAGGTAACAAGGGATACTATGCTGTCCTGCTCGGACACATCAACATCAAGTCTATACATGTTTTTTTGTATAACTGTGTTAATAAAGGCAGCTTTTTCCTCGTCATTACTGTCAGGTGCAGCAAATAATACACCGTTTTCATCTGCCATATAGACTGAAAAAATATTATATTTAATCCTGCCATCTTCTGTATAGATATAAAAAGACGGATATTTTTGTGCAAAGGCAGCGTCGGTATATTGTATAAGCGCCCTGAACATGGACCAGTCTTTCATGCTATGTCCGTACAAAACAGTATGAAAATCAGACAAATCATTTTTACAGCGATAGTCCATAAAAATACAGCCTGCAAAATTTCTTTTTTTATTAAAGGTTTTGTGCAGATACTCACTGTTATCCGCACCCCTTACAACAGGATAGCTTATATTATTGCCGCATGCTGAAAGCCAAAAGCAGTAGTCACTATTTATTGCTTTAAGCTCGCTGTGATTTACATCAAGCAAAGGCTCATCGGCATTATTGTCTGTTTTATCTGTATTATTGCTTTCCTCTGCCGTATATTGCAAGGTATGCTGTGGAGCATACTGCAAAAGCTCGCTATAACTGCTTTGCGCCTCGGAATACTGCAAATTGGTATATACCAGATACCCAAGTGCTCCCAGAAACACACAGCCTGCAATTATCTGAATTATTTTATACTTATTCATAACATAACCAGCCTTTTCCCTTAAAACACAGGGCTGCCAAACCTTACAAGATTTAACAGCCCTTTTTAATTAGTCCTCGGCAGCAATACTGCCTCTTTTTTTAAGATAGAAAATTCCAATAAGTGCAAGAGCACCTACACCCACAGGCAAGCTCAAATCGTTGTGTATACCTGTAGGCAGAATACCGTTTTTAGTGTTGGTAAAGGTAACCGTTTCGTACTTACTGTTGGCATCATCCATATAGTCCAGCGTTCCGCCTGCGGTTTTGCCCTCGGTTTCAGCACCCTCTGTATCTTTTGCAATAGTAGAAACCGTTGCATAATCTTCAGTACCGCTTTCAGTAACGGTAAACACCGTTCCGTAAGGCAGACCTATAAGCCTTATTGACTCATTATGACAAAGTTTAAAGCTGCATTCGCCATCGGCAATTACCAGCGCACCCTCCTCAATTATTTCAGTACCCGAGTACTTTTTAAACTGACAGCCGCCCTCAACAGGCAGACCGTTATAGGTAAAGTAAGCAGTAAAGTCAAATTCCTCAGTTTTATTGCCAAACACACCGCCCACCTGTTTTTTAACCACAAGGTCATAAGGCGTAATGTTGGTATAGGAAACCTTGGCGTCCTCATTCAGCTTAACACTGCCGCTTGCTGTGTTTAATGCCTTAGCCACTGCCAGAGCTGCCTCTGCCCTTTCAAGCTCTGCTTTTGCGGCATCATATTCGCTTTGAGCCGCCTCAAGTGCAGCTTGATTTTCAGCAGACTTGTCTGCATCGTATGCCGCCTGTGCGTTATCAAGCGTAGCCTTTTTACCTTTCAGCGTACTTGTAGCTGCATCAACTGCCGCCTGTGCGTCGTCTACCTTTGTTTTTATTTCACTGCCTGTAGACAAGCTCTGTGAGGTTTTGTTGTTAGTATTATCCGCACCCGAGGTTTCATAATAAGGAATATACTTGCCTGCATCTTCCTCAATAACCTCAAAC
>CABUWB010000225.1 GCA_902495025.1 uncultured Eubacteriales bacterium | reverse complement strand
GCCGAAAGCTCATCTTTCAGATCCTCTGCTACGGTTTTAAGCGCATCATAGCTGTAATCGTTTGAGGATATACCAAGAATAAGTCCGTAGGACGAGGTAAAATCTGTTTCCACCTCAGGTGTATAGGCATTGTCGGGCAGCTCACTTGCCGCCTCGTCAACCTTATCCTTTAAATCGTCCCAATGTGTCTGTATTTCGGCATCACTCATATTTTCAAGCTTAACCTTTACAACGCCCACACTATCCATACAATAGCTGTCCATTGATTTTATGTCGGCAACCTGGTTAATATGGTCCTCCAAGGGTTTAATTACATCTCTTTCAACGTCCTCTGGCGATGCACCCGGGTATATACATTTTACGGTGGCTATGGGACTGTCTACTACGGGATTTTCCTGCATTTCCATATAAGGATACATTCCAAAGCCGAAAAGCAGCAGCGCTATACACAGCAGAATAACAATGTTTTTATGCTCAACGCTCCATTTAATCATTGTCATTCACCTCCGCAGAAACGCTCTCGCCGTCCGCAAGTACAAACTGTCCCTCGGTTACCAGCTTATCTCCCTGCGAAAGACCGCCTGTCACCTCTATTTTATCACCTGTAATTTCGCCTGTTTCAACAGATACCTTGCTGACGGTGCCGCTTTCATCATTGTAAATAAACACATAATCATCCTCAGGCATGCTTATAACGCTGTCAACAGGCACAAGCACCGTTTCCCTGCTGTCATTTACTATATCGGCTGTACATATCATACCCGATTTAAGCGTACCCGACGTGTTGTCAGCAAGTATATTGACCGTAAAGGTACGTGTTGTGGTATCTGCAAGTGCGCCCACCTCGTCAACCGTACCGTTTATTGTCGAGTTTGTGCCGTAAACGTGTATAACGGCAGTCTGTCCCTTATGTACCTTGTTAATGTAGTTATCGGGTACACCTACCCTTACCCACATTTTATCCGTTGTGCCGACTACGGCTATGGGCGTGCCTGCCGCAACGGTTTCGCCGCTGTTCATAACCTTTTTAAGCACAACGCCGTCAACTGGGCTGTAAATTACGGTATCGGCAAGGCTGTTCTGTGCCGCCTGCTGCTGCGAAAGCGCTGCACTGTGCTGTGAGCGTGCAGCATCAGTTGTGGACTTTGCCGCATTAACCTGTGCTATGGCTGCATCATAGCTTGACTGCGCCGCCTGCTTTGTTGCCTGCGCCGCCTCAATCTGTGCCTGTGCTGCTTTCAGCTTGGACTCGGCAACCGTCTTTGCATCAAGCGCCTGTGTATAGGTTTCCTTATCTACATTAAGCTTGGTGGTTATTTCATCAAGCTGATTTTTTGTTGCCACACCGCCCTCATACAATTTGGTTATGTTGTCATAGCTTTTCTGCGTAAGGTCAAGCTGCTCCTTTGCCTGTGATATTTTTGAGGGTATCTCCGTATCAATCTGGAGCTGCGCCGTATCACGCTCGGCTATTGCCGCATCAAGCGCCGCCTGTGCGGTTTTTACCTGTGAGAGGGCTGCGTCAGCCTGTGCCTGTGCACCTGCAATACCTGCCTGTGCAGTGTCCGTCTGTGCCTGTGCGCCTGCACTCTGTGCCTGTGCTGCGTCAGCCTGCAGCTTGTAATCACTGCTTTTAAGGCTTGCAATTTTATCACCCTTTTTAATGCTGTCGCCCTCGCTGACATAAACCTCGTCAATAACACCTGCCAGCTTAAACGACACCGCCGCCTGTGTTACAGGCACAACATTGCCGCTCAGGCTTATACTCTCGCCAGTATTCTGCGGTGTTATCTGCGTAATTTTTACAAGCTTTGTATACTCCGCCGTCTGCTCCTGCGCCGACGTACAGCCACACAGCAGCATAAGGGCAAGTACAGCCGCCATATATCTTTTCATAAAAATCACTCCTCATATAATAAACCATTTTCCTTACTATCATTTTATTACAATGAATTTATTATTCAAGTAACGATTTTATGCGTTTGTAGATTAAACTACATTTGTATAAATTTGTAGATATTCAAGGCAAAAATAAAGAGCAGACACATTAATTTGTGCCTGCTCCTTACTTTATGCAAAGAGGGATATAATAAGTGCAACGACAAAGCCGCTTGCACCGACTATTGTTTCCATAACCGTCCACGATTTAAGAGTTGTTTTTTCATCAATCTGTAAAAGCGACTTAACAAGCCAGAAGCCCGAGTCGTTAAAGTGTGAGCATACGGTTGAGCCGCCTGCCACAGCCGCCGTACAGCATGCAAGGTACAGCGGAGAAAGCTCGCTGATACCGGGGATAGCTGCAACAATACCTGCCGCCATTGTCATGGCAACCGTTGCAGAGCCTACGGAGATACGCACAAGCACCGCAATTACAAAGGCAACAACTACCATTGGCAGACCAAGACCGGAAACGGCATTGCCGATAACCTCGCCAAGACCCGAGGACTGGAGCATATACTTTAAAACACCGCCGCATGCGGTTACAAGTAAAATCATACCTGTAGGCTCAAGTGACTTTGTCATAACCTTTTCAAGCTCTTCCCTTGAATAGCCATGCTTAATACCAAGCACAAGCATAGCCGCAATAGTTGCAATTGACAGTGCCACAAAAGGCTCGCCAAGGAAGGTAAGCAGAGGCATAACTGCTGATTCGGGAGCAACCACGTTGCAGATAGTCTTTGCAATAATAAGTACAAGAGGGATAAAGATAACGCCTACAACAGTACCAAAGCCAGGGAGTTTGCTGTCGTCATATTCAGGCATTTCAGCTACGTTTGAAGGTACGGGAACATCAATTTTACCGCCGATAAACGAGCCGAATACGGGGCCTGCAAGAATCATTGCAGGAATACCGCATAAGATACCTACAATAATAACATAGCTTAAATCAACACCAAGCAGACTTGCAACAAGGATTGGGCCGGGTGTAGGTGGGATAAAGGCATGACCTACCGCAAGACCTGCAAGCAGTGGGATTGCGTAAAACAGTGTTGACCTTTTTGTACCCTTTGCAAGAGCCATTGCAAGCGGAATAAGGATAATAAGACCTGCGTCAAAGAATACCGGCATTGCAATTACAAGACCTGTAATACCAAGCGCCCATGCCGCCTTTTTTTCACCAAATACGTTTACCAGAGTTTTGGCAATACGCTGCGCACCACCCGATATTTCAAGCACCGCACCAAACATGGAGCCAAGACCAACAAGCAGGGCTATGCTTTTTAAGGTGCTGCCGATACCCTCATTTACGGAGCTGATAATTGTAGATACGTCCATACCCGACAGCACACCGATAAGGCATGCCGAAATAAGTATTGAAAGCATTGCGTGCAGCTTAACGCCGATAATAAGCACAAGTAAAACCACAAGACCGATAAGCGCCGCCGCTATAAGCTGACCTGTTGAAACTGCGGGAGCGGTCGTTTCCGCAGAGTTTGCAAGTAACATTAAATTTGTCATAAGTAAACCTCCTCTTTTATAATCATTTTACGAAAAGTAAAGTAACCGAAATCCGTTTCCGCCCGATGAAGGGGGGATAAGCAGGGCGGAAACAAATTTGGGTTACGGGTATTTATTCCATATAGCCGCCCTTCATAGGTGAAACAGCGTGCTGTGAGAATATCTTTAATACGCCCGATTTATATTTTTCCTCTTTTGGCTGCCAGTTTGCCTTTCTCTGTGCAAGAACGGCGTCAATTTCCTCGGCAGTTTTTCTTTCGCCCTTAATACCGATAATTCTTAAAATACGGTTTGCAATATCAATTTCTATTAAGTCATCCTCCTCAACAAGGGCGATGGGGCCGCCCTCTGCCGCCTCGGGAGATACATGACCTATTGCAGGGCCTTTAGATGCGCCCGAAAATCTGCCGTCAGTGATAAGGGCGATACTTTTGCCCAGCTCCTCATCAGATGAGATAGCCTCTGTTGTG
>CABUWB010000224.1 GCA_902495025.1 uncultured Eubacteriales bacterium | reverse complement strand
GCCCTCAATATTTGATACCCAGCCCGAAAGCACCGAAACAACAACACAGGCTGCCGTAAATGCCTGAATTTAAATCAGAAAATTAATGTTTAGTTGATATGCCGGGTTAATGGGCGGATATGGAATCCGCCCCTACAAGTTAATTACAACATTAATTGATTTTTTTGCAAATTTGTCTTATACGCAAGGTATCCAAACAAACCAACATCTAATTTGTATGCAATGCAATAATGCTATTATGGGTTACGTAGGGGCGGATTCCATATCCGCCCTTATACCCACATTGCGATAAACATTAATTTCTATTTTTACAAAAATAAGGGGCTATTGCACAATTAATGCAACAGCCCCTTTTAGTGTATTTTAATTTCTATAGTTTTTCAGCACTTATTCTCATCTGCATCCACAGCCACAGCCACCGTTCTGGCAGCCACAGCCACAGCCGCTGTTACTGCTTCTTGTGCTGCCGTTTGAGCGTGCGGGAATATTGGAGCTTATGCCTGCTGCAAACTCCTCCTTCTGTGGAGGTGCAAAAATATCAAGCGGGAAGTCAAGGCTGTCAAAGAACTCACATGGGCTTAATGCTGAAATATCCTCGCACTCCTCGGGTACGCAGAAGCCCTTGGACTCAACAACAAGGTTTACAAGTCTGAACAGCTTGATAATTGTGAAAAGTCCGATAGTAACATTAACCTCCTGTGCGGAATTGTTATCATCGCCGCAGCAGCAGATATATTTAAGCTCTGCCGAAAGCGCAATAGCCTTTGACTCAACAAGTACAAATGGGTCAGCATTAAGGTCAGCACTGCCGCCGTCATTGCTGAACAGGTCGGTTGAAATAAGGCTGTTGGTTGTAATAGAGCCAAACAGTGTAACCTTCTTATTAAATACGCTCTTAGCCTTGATACAGCAAAGCTCATTTGCGGAAACATCTCTGAAAATCAGCTTGTACTTAAAAACGTACTTAAGGTCAATATCCCAGAAGCCGTTTCTGAATGGATTAGGCTTTTTGCTTACGATAACCACGTTGCTGAGTTTTAAATCATCAATGGTAACCGCAGCCGCATTTGATGGAGGCACAATAATTTCGCCCTCGTCAATTGTAATGTTGCAGTAGGTTGTACAGTGCGCTGCTCTTGCAGGGCCTAAAATATCACTTGTAAGGCAGTCCTGCTGGCGGCAGGAATCATAAACCTTAAGGGCAATAATACATTCATCCTTGGTGTGGTTTAAAGTACCGTTTACAGATGTGCCGGCAACTGTGCCGTTACCGTTACAGTCAAGGTCGAATACTCCCATAATAAAACCTCCTTATATTCTTCTCTCCTGATAACATATTACGCAGGAGGTATAAAATTTGTGCTTTTCATTTCGATTTTTTGTGATATAATGAAATTATACATTTATTCGGAGGATAATTATGAAATTTACCAAGGTTATAAAATCAGCTCTTACACTTACACTCTGCTGCGGCGCACTTATGCTGCTTTCCGCCTGCCATGAGGAGGAAAAGGCACAGATGGTTTCCGATGCGGCAGCGTTCTGTCAAAATTTTAAGGATATGGACTTTCAGGCTATGTACGACCTGACGCACGATAAAACGGCATACTTTAACGATATTTACGTACCGGGTGCAGAGGGCAGCGAAATCCTTTTTAAATCCATGGCGGATAAGCTGGAATATGAAATAGGCGAGTGTGAAATTGACGGCAAAAATGCTTCTGTCAGCGCACACCTCAGCAATGTTGATATGAATGCCGCCATGAGTGATGTACTTAACGATTATTTTGAAAGGTGTGAGGCTGACCCTGACAACATAGACAGCATCAGCATTGATGAAATTATTGACGAGCATGTCAATGCCGAGGACGCACAAAGGCGTGACGCCGATACTGTTTTTAACTTTATAAAGCAGGACGGCAAATGGGTGCTTGAAAGCAATGTTATGATTTATGATGACGTTACGGGCGGCTATATGAGCTACTATTTCCAGGCAAATATGGCTGTGGACTCCAACTTCAGCACAGAGGATATTGAAACAACAACAGAATAATAAGCATTAAATCAAAAAACACGAGGGCATTTTCCTCGTGTTTTTATTTGCTGTAATCTATGTCAGCCACACCATTTTCAGTATGCTTACAGACCGATTAATTATAATTTCATTCAAGTCACAAACTATAATAAGTTATTTTATCACATTTCAATCGGCATTCTGTATGCGTCGTTAAGTACCTTTTGCAGTAAAACAGAGCTGTCGGCGGCAGTGAGCTTGTTATCAGCATTTACATCACCATGAAATACTAGAGCAGCGTCTGCCTTTTCCTCAACAGGCATAACATAGGCATCGTTAAGCACCTTTGAGAGTATAACCGAGCAATCGGCTGCTGTGAGCTTTTCGTCCACATTTACATCGCCGTACTGCATACATTTTACACCTACATTTAATGCAGCGCCATCAGGCAGAGCACGCAGATACGGAAAGCCATCATTTACCTTTGGATTGACAGCCCATACAGAGTCAAAATCCCATGAGGCAAAGTTAGCGCTGTTCATCATACGCTCTTCAATAAGAGCAGTGGCAAACTCATCAACGGCAATGTTTTCAACGCTCCTGTTGTAATAGCAGCCCGAAACAGAAGACCTGTCATTATTCGCAAAAGCCGATATATCACCGTCACCCTTTACCTCACCTGAGCAATAGCAGTTACTCACAGCTCCTATATAGACCATTCCCGCAAAGCCGCCTGCATAAGAAGTACTATTGCCGCTTGCGGCTGTCACATCACCGATAGAAAAGCAATCCTTAATATCTGCTTTTTCTGCATATCCAAGCGAGCCTCCTACATTGCAGAAAGCACTTTGTGCAGCATTGGTTATATTGCCGACACTGTAACACCTGCTTATATTACAATTATACGCATATCCGCAAATACCGCCTGCATTTGCAGTATTTACCTTTAAATCTGCCTCACTTGCACACTCTGTTATATCGGATATACTCCAGCCGACTATACCTCCTGCAATACTTGCATTATAATATTCCGTTTCATCACCTATGGTACCCGTAAATTCACAGCCTGTAATTAAACCGTCCTGTGCCGAGATACCCGTAATACCGCCAAGATAATCACAGCTGCCAGTAAAGGCACAGGCAGAACGGCACTTTGTCAGCTCACCATTGTTCTTGCCTGTTATACCGCCTACATTGCTGAAATAGTTCTCATTATCATCACTGCATAACACAGTACCCGATACCGAGCAGTTTTCAATGTTTTTTGTATTAAAGCCTGCTATAACACCTACAAAGCTATCCGAATTTACTGTTTCTTTAATGCTGCACGCTCTGACATTAAGGTTTTTTATAACGCCGTCATTCTTGCCGAACAGACCGACATACTCCGCATCACTTTCTACATTAAGGTTTGATATTGTGCAGCCGCCGCCGTCAAACGTACCCGAAAAATCACCGATAGGCGTCCAGTTTTCAGCAGTAAGCACAATACTGTTATCAAGCCTGTAATGAGCGTCAGGCGGCAGCTCACCGTCAGCCATTGCAAGCAGCTGTGCCTCATTTTGTATAATATACGGTGCTGACTCCGTACCGTTTCCATTTATTTCCACAGCGTAGGCATTAACCATGCCTATACCCAAGCCAATGCAAAAAATTGCACCTGCAAGCACAGCGCCTGCCGTTCTTTTAAAAAATTTCATATTAATATCCCCCGTATTTACATTGAATAACATATATATCTGCCATCATTTCTCGAGTAACCACTGATTAATTAATCTTTTACAGCTTTGGCTAAAATTTCCCATACCTTTCTCAAACTCCCTTAACGCAGCAAGGTTCAAATTTTACTTGTAAAATTTGAAGTCCTGCGGACTTTCAAAATTATCGTATAATTTTGAAACCGTACTGCGCCTGCGGTCGTTTTCGTTGG
>CABUWB010000223.1 GCA_902495025.1 uncultured Eubacteriales bacterium | reverse complement strand
GCCATCTCCGATGCGGCAGATGCCTTTGTATAGGCAACGTCCCTTGTATACACGCCCACAACAGCATAATCGCTTTTATGTACGCTCATCATAAGGCTGTATGCCTCGGCTCTGCTTTTGGCAAAAACAAGCTCCAGTACATCAACAACAAAATCCATGGGCGTAAAGTCATCATTATAAAAAATAACCTTGTACATTTTAGGCAGTTTTATATTTGTTTTTTCCTTTAAACCCGTATTTTCCTTAAAAGGCATTTACGCCCGTCCCCTTTCTTATTCTCTCCATGTATTCGGCATAGCTCATATATCTGCCGCCCATACTCTCTAAATGGTCTGTATGGAACTGACAGTCAATAAACTCAAAATCAAGCTCCAAAAGGCGTTTTGCCAGGCTGATAAGGGCAAGCTTTGACGCATTTTCAGCCTTGGAGAACATACTCTCGCCAAAAAAGCACCGCCCTATGCTGACACCATACAGACCGCCCACAAGCTCACTGCCGTTCCACACCTCACAGCTCTGCGCATATCCCTCGCTGTGCAGGCGGTTATAAGCCGCCTCCATATCATCGGTTATCCATGTACCCTCATTAAATTCACGCAGTTTGCGGCAGTTGTGTATTACCTGTGCAAAGTCGGCATTAAAGGTAACGGTAAGGCTTGTTTTGCGCATAAACTTTTTCATTGACTTTGAAATTTTTATTTCCTCGGGCAGTATAACAAACCTTTCCCTTGGACACCACCACAAAATGGGGCTGTCCTCATTATACCATGGAAATATACCGTTTGTATAGGCAAGCAGCAGCCGTTTTGTGCTTAAATCTCCGCCGATTGCAAGCAGACCGTCTTCACGAGCCATATCGCAGGGCGGAAATACTAATTTTTCCTTATCAAGCAGATATACAGGCATAAAATCATCTCCTGAGATAGTCTATAAAATCCCTTACAGCACCGCTGCCGCCTGCTTTATCGGACACATAATCACATATTGACCTTATTTGCGCAACAGCGTCTGCAGGGCAGGCAATAATACCGCCGCCAGCCTTTATATGCTGCATAACGTCAAGGTCGTTTAAATCGTCGCCTATGTAGGATACGTTTTTATATGTATAGCTTACACCGTCCCTTTGCGAATAGGTGCTTAAAATTTTATCCAGCACAGCGGTTTTGTCGGCAATACCCTGATAAAGCTCATCAATATCAAGCTCCCTGCACCTCTGCTCCATAATGCGGCTGTTTCTGCCCGTAATAATAACAGGTATCATACCTGCGGCAGGCACAAGGTGATGTATGCCGTAGCCGTCCTTGCAGTTAAAAGCCTTGAACAGCTCGCCGTCATTGCCAAGATAAATCATACCGTTTGTGAGTGTACCGTCAACGTCCATAACAAAAAATTTTATATCCATTCTTATCTCCCCTTTTCAAATTTTGAGCAAAAAAACAGATACGGCATAAGCCGTACCCTAGACTGTAAAAAACTAAAATAAACAGAAAATTTTGCAATTTTATTTTAAGTCTGATGCATAAACTAACTAAGGATTAGGGTAACTCAAAGCGTCGCAGACTTTAATCCGCAGGCGAAACCGCGCTTCGCCGAGGACAAACAAGAGTGTCGAGCCATGGGTGAGGCGCGGGTTGTTTATACCTTGGTGGGTACGCAGTACCCCCATTTGCAAGAAATGCAAGCATTTCTTGCAAGCGTGTCGACTTTTTCGACACGCTGAGATACGGCATAAGCCGTACCCGTATGCTTACTATATACTATATATTGTCAGCCGCATTGGCGCTTATTCCTCGTCATCATCGTCGGCAGAACTGCTTACATGGTTGGTATCAAAGCTGCGGCGCAGCTCGTCCCGCATATCCTTTCCGCTTTGCTCATCAATCATAACCGAAAGGATTTTGCCGTAAAGCTCGGTTACATTCTCCTTCCAGTTGCGCTTTATAAGCTTTGCCTGCTCCTTGGATACGACCGAAAGATTAATTTCCATAAGTGCGGTATCGTCCTCATAAACGCCGCATTTAACCATATAGTCATTTTCGGCATTGTAGAAGTAATTTGCAACAACCTCAAATTCACGCTTGATACGCTTTTTATTTTCGCTTACATAGTCGCATATAGCGGTGCGCTTGGAGTAGGGTATCTGCTTTGAAAACAGCCTTAATACCTCCTCACCCTCGCCCGTAATTGAGTACATAGTGGTATTGCTCTCTGTTACTGTGGAGTCAATCATACCGCTTTCAAGAAGCTGCGCAATATACTGCTGAAACGAAAAATAATCCATATATTCACCCTGCACCGCAAAATCAACAAGCTGTGCGGTGGAAAGGGACATATCCATCTGATAAAGCAAAAATAAAATTATTAACTTGCTCTCTGCCAGTTCGTTAAATCTACCGGGCATAATAAGCCTCCCCATTAAAACACGCCGACATAGCGGCATTAAATCGATAGACTTATTATACTTTATTTTTACAATAAACGCAACACATTATAATATCCATATTTTCAGTGCAAAATTTGTTAAAATTAGCTATAAAAAAGCCCTCCGCTTTTAGCGGAAGGCTGAAAATAAGTATTTAATAATTAATACTCGGGGTCAATAAGACCATAGGTGCCGTCTTTTCTCTTATAAACTACATTAACCTCATCGGTCTGTGCATTTCTGAATACGAAAAAGCTGTGTCCAAGCATTTCCATCTGCATAACTGCCTCCTCGGCGTCCATAGGCTTAACGGTAAAGCGCTTGGTACGGGTAATCTTAAGACCGCCCTCCTCCTGATATTCCTCATCAACACTTTCAAAAACACGCAGCTCATCAGCAAAGCTGACATCCTGCCTTGTTTTATCAATAAGGCGTCTTTTATATCTGGTCATCTGGCTTTCAAGCACATCAACAACCTCGTCAATAGCGGCATTCATATCGTTTTTGGTAACCTCAGCCCTTAAAATGCGCTTAGGGAGCTTAACTGTAACCTCAATCTTATTATCAAGCTTAATTTTGCTAAGGGTTACAACAGCCTCGGTTTCATCAGGAAACAGCTTGCTTATTCTGTCAATCTTAGCAGCAATCTTTTCCTTAAATCTGTCGGAAATATTAATGTTTTTACCTGTAAATGAATAACGCATAATACCAACTCCTTTTTATCCGCAGTAATGCGGGCTGTGGGAAACGGCGGCTATACCGCTCACATTTCCTTTATAATATTATAATTCTACACGCTTTTTACAAATCCTTTAAAAATTGAAAATAAATATTTCGGGGGTACAATTTTTTTCAAAAATATTTAACAAAATTTGCAAACCCTCTTTTTTTCGGGCTGTAACGGCAATGTGGATAACTTGATTTTCCACCGTTTATTCACACTTTTCAACACGTAATTTATGTGGATAATGTGGATAAGTCTGTGAATAACCTATTTTTCAAGGCTTTTTTATGTGGACAAGTCAATTTTTTACCCGCATTTTACAATTAGCATTTATGTATAAATACACATTAAATTCAATTGTTTTTCAATTTAATTTTTAGCTTTGTTTAATATATACAAATTTGAAATATGCAAGGGTAATTTGTAAAATATCGCAGAAAATTTTACGCAAAATATCCGACTTTTTTCTGTAATATTTTTGCAAAATATTAGTTGACATTTTACCAACTGCCTGCGTATAGCCTGTTTAAGAGATATTTGTATAGCAAAAGGAGCTGCCGCAAAGAATGCAGCAGCCCCAAAAATCAGTGCTTAAATATTACTTATCAAGGTTAAAGTATGCAGCAGCGTTGTTATAGCAGATGTCAGAAACAAGCTTGCCTGCAAACTCAATATCATTAGCGTACTCGCCGTCCTCAATCCACTGACCGATGATATTGCAGAGAATTCTTCTGAAATACTCATGACGTGGGTAGGAGAGGAAGCTTCTGGAGTCAGTAAGCATACCAACAAACTTACCAAGCACACCAAG
>CABUWB010000222.1 GCA_902495025.1 uncultured Eubacteriales bacterium | reverse complement strand
CAGATTGCCGCCCCTACAGTAAATCCATACGTTATTGATTTACATTTTAGGTTGTTAATATTACACTGCTAAACTCTAATTTATATTAAGAAAAACAGGGAGCTGTCGCAAAATTAATGCGACAGCCCCTTTATTATGCCCCTTTATTATGCGCCTTTTTTCTTATCCATTTCGCTTTTAAAAAGCTCCTCAAATTCATCATAAGGCATAGGCTTGCCGAACAGATAGCCCTGTATCAGGTCGCAGCCTGCGTCCTGAAGGAATTTAAGCTGGTCCTCATTTTCAACGCCCTCGGCAACGGTGCTGATATGCAGTCTGCTTGCCATATCAATAACGCTTTTAATAATCTGCTTTGCCTTGGTATTGTTCTCGGTTTCAAGGAAGAACATTCGGTCAAGTTTAAGCACGTCAATATCAATATCCTTAAGAATATTAAGTGAGGACTCACCCGAGCCGAAATCGTCCATCGATACCTTAAAACCAATCTGGTGAATAAGCTTAACCGCCTGTTCCAGCACTTCGCCAGAACTTAATGCGATATTTTCGGTAATTTCAAGCTCAACATATTTAGCAGGGAGCTTATATTTTTCCAGTATGGATTTAAGTGTGTCAATATAATCACTGTGGTAAAGATGCAGCCTTGACTGGTTTACGGAAATAGGTACGGGTGTATAACCCTCATCAATCCACTTGCGCTGCATTGCGCACACCTTATCGTAAACATACATATCAATATCGGTAATAACGCCCGTCCTTTCAAAAAGACCGACAAACTTATTTGGCGTAAGGAAACCCTTTGTTTTATGCTGCCACCTTATAAGTGCCTCACCGCCTGCAAGCGTACGTGTTTGTGCATCATATTTAGGCTGTATGAAAACCTTAAAATCATTGTTTTTAAGGGCATCAGCAACGTCATTTTCAAGCTCTGCCTCAAAGCGCATCTGTCTTTGCAGCTCCTCATCATAAAAGGCAAGGCAGCTTGTGCGCTTATCGGTAATGCCAAGCAGTGATATTTTTGCCTTGTCAATATAGCTTTCCAAATCACTTGTCTGCGGACTGCGTGGCAGCTTGTAAATACCGAAAAACGTAACTATGTTATAGTTGGTATTTTCCTCATCAAACTTACATTTGTTAAGATTTTCTATAAAATCATCTATTCTGCGTTTAATTTCATCATCACTCTTGCAGCGTATAAGGCATATAAAATCATCACCCGAGGTACGTGCTGCAAGCTCGCCGTCAACAATGCCGTCTTTGAGCAGAACACCCATGTGCTTTAATACGTTGGTGCCTGCGCCGTAGCCAAAAAGCTCATTTATTTTGCGGAAATTGTCAATATCAATAAATACAACCGCATAGCGGAACTTATCATTTTCCAGCACCTCGGGCGCTTTAAGCATAAAGCCGTTTTTGCTGTAAAGCCCTGTAAGCTCGTCATAATAAACGTGCCTGTGAAGCTCCTGACGGTTTGAACGCTTTAACCAGTCAAGATATTTTACAAACGCTATTGCGCCCACAAGTGCAAGCACAAGCACAACAAGGCTTATAAGCAGCACCGAATGGGCATTTTTAACAACGTAGGAATAAGGCACTGCAAGCATAAGATACCAGTCGCTTATGCCAAGGGGGCTGTAGCTTATCCAATAGCTGACATTATTGCCGTTATTGACCATAAGTGAGCCGCCCGACGGAGTGTCCCCTATTGCTATTCTTATCTGCTGCAGCATAGGCATATTTGCATTTATATCCGCAAAGGGCTGATAGTCCTCTTCATCGCTGTAATGGCTGTCAATTACACGCTTAACGTTGCTGTTTATTATGTAGGAGTGACCCTGTCCGTCAAAGTAATCAACATTGAGCACGCTCTCCAGACCCGACGCAAGACAAACGCCCATGTGTGCGCCTATAATTATGTTATTTTTAAATACAGGCATTGCGTAAATATTTACAGGCCGCCTTGTAACAATGTCAATCATTGTATCGGTAATCAATACATTGCCGTTTATGGCACGCTTGAAATAATCCTTATCCTTGATATAAATTCGGCTTACAACGCCCTTATCACGCACCGTATATCCACGACCTTCACCGTCGACATAGGCAACCCTCATCATATCATTGCCGCTTAAACTAAGCTCGTCCGTAAGCATATCAATTATTGCTTTATCATTGCTGCTGTTGTTTTTATCCGCTATGTATGCCGCAAAGGACTCCTGCGAATAAGTGTTTGCCGCCAGCTTTTTTGCCACGTTTGAGGCACTCAGCTCGCTGATTTCCGTAATATAGGTTTTTGCCTCGTTTACAAGTGTGTTGTAGGTGTAGGCAACAAAACCTATACCTATTATCAGCATTGCAGCAATAATCGTAACTGCATTTATAAGCGGTCTGAATTCGAACCCCTTTTTATCCAAATTAACCACGCTCATTTCCCTATTTATCCACATAATACAAAAATTTCTACCTATTTAGATTATACAATAAAATAAATAGGTGCGCAATATTATTTTTGTATGTTAATCAGATTAATGCCCGCTTGGCACTCTGTCGTGCTTATCCCTCTCCTTTTTAAGGTCTGCATAGAGCAGGTCAATAAAAAGTATGCCTAAAGGAATAATTGCCGCCCATATAGCCCTGCCCAGAAATTTGTGGCAGAGTATGGTTGATATAATGCCGCCTGCAACAAATACAGACAGCATACCCAGGTGCCTTACAAGCCTTGATACAAACTGACTTTCCCCGCCCGATTTAATTGATTTTACAAAGGCAATACCTGTCTGGCGCAGGTGGTTTGTACAGAAAACCGTTGCCATGGGTACATTGCTTGCCTGTCTGAAGGTGTTGTACTGCATGGAGCAGATAAAGTTTATTGTTACCTGTGCAATCTGATACGGTGCGCTCTCCGGTACAAAGCCCAGAATTATTACCGCACATATTTCAATGCCTATAAGTATGGTGTCCCAGCGGATAGGACTTTTCTTTCTTATAGGGCCTGCAACAGCCTCGGATATTACCGCACCCAGAAAGTATGCGCTTATTGGTATAATAAGATATGCCGCATGCGCCCAGTTCATACTGCCTATTGCCATTGCAAGCAGTACAAAGTTTGCTGTCTGCGCATTACAGAATATGCCGCCTCTTATTGAATAGGTGTATGCACCATAAAAGCCTGCCACAAACATAAGCATAAGAAAGACCGACCAGCGCTCACACTCAAGCAGGTCGTTATCCCTTGTACGTCCGTTCATTTATATTTCCCCCTTGTGTAAATATTCCATTTTATTATAATAAAGGATTGTCGTAAAATGTCAAGGGGTATTTGCATATCAGTAATGGGTTTTGCCTTTGATATTAGTGTATTCCTCAAATATTTTCAGGCACTCGTCCCTGTCAAGCTCCGCAAGGGCGCAAAGCTCCTTTTCGCCTCTGAATGTAGCATAAAATTCGCTGTCGTCAAAGCCGATTTGTGCGGTGTCTTTTATATTGCAGCCGTAGTAAACCTTGTCTATCCTCGCCCACAGTATCGCCGCAAGGCACATGGGGCATGGCTCGGCGGTGGTGTAAAGCTCGCAGCCTGCAAGCGAAAAGCTGCCGATAGCCCTGCACGCATTGCGTATTGCCGTTATCTCGCCATGGGCGGTCGGGTCGTTGTGCGATACAACAAGATTGTGTCCCCTGCCTATAATTTCACCATTCTTTACTATTACACAGCCAAACGGGCCGCCGTCGCCTGTGCGTATGCCCTGCTGTGCTTCCTTAATTGCCTCTGCCATAAAGCGGTTTTTCATGGTTTTTACCTCCTTTTAAAAATTTCAAAAAAATGCTTGACATTGTGTAAAATATCCTGTATACTTATTGATGTTGCTGAACTAAGCAATATGCCCAGATAGCTCAGTTGGTAGAGCAGAGGACTGAAAATCCTCGTGTCGCTGGTTCGATTCCGGCTCTGGGCATCTTTTTTTTGCCT
>CABUWB010000221.1 GCA_902495025.1 uncultured Eubacteriales bacterium | reverse complement strand
TAGGGGCGGATTCCATATCCGCCCGAATGTTGAACATATTGCAATGCTTGACGGGCGGCAGATTGCCGCCCCTACAATTGAAATGTTAAGGTATTATTACACCTATAAACTCAAATTTACACCCTTACATCTTATTCGCCATATTAATAATAAGCCTATCAAGGTACTTAACGCACTTTACGGCATTATCCCAGTATTCCCGACTTGCAATAACACCATTATCCACGAGCACCTTAACCGCCTCATCATAGGTAGTAATCTTCTTTTCCACCATCTTAACCTCCCAAGTCTTTTTAAAATTATCAACATTACCATACAGCTTTTTCAGCTTATCCGCCGTACTGCCCCAGTCGGGCAGCTGAAAATGCGGCTTATCGACAGGGCTAGTCCAGTCGCCGCCCCATTCAAGTCCAAGGGACTTGCCAAGCCTGCCGACCCTGCCGTACCAGCCGTCATTATCATTATATGCACCCTTGCCGTCATTGCGGATAACATCAAAGGCAACGCCCCACTGGTGCATACTTGAATAGCTGCTGCCTTTTGCGTATGTAACAATACTCCCTGCCGTTGTTCTGCCCTGCGCATACAGAGCGTCCTGCTCGGCAACAGAGCGAAAACACTCACCTATTTTAATAATAAGCCCCTGCTTTTTGCCCTCTGCCAGCAGCTTTTCCGCCAAAGTCTGCAAACGTGGGTGGCACATAGTTATATCCCTACTCATGGTCGTTCTCCTCAAAAATACCTTTTATTCTTTTAAGCACGACACTCACAAAATTCTTTTTTGCCTTTTCAAGTATATCCACAAGCCCTGCGGGAATATTATCGTTAAGGTGATTATTAACGATATTTTCGACAATGCTTGCGCCTTCACAAAGCAAAAAATACAGCGTAACCGTACTTATAAGCCAGTCAATTGCAAACGCCCACTCACAAAGATACATAAGCGCAATTATGATAAGCTCAACGAGCTTGCCGACAGCGCCCCACCTTGCATTTTTGCTTTTCCAGTTACCTCTTTTTATTGCGCCGAGCCAGCCAAGCAGCGTATCCGCAGCCATAAAGCAGATGAGCAGCACAACAATTTTATAATTTGCACCTAAGCTGTGCAGCACCGTTGTTGCAGCCGAGCCTATTGCCAGCTTGATTAATTCAATTTTTGCGTCCATATTATTCCCCCTTATGCAAGACCATTAATAATAACCGATTTTGACTCATCACTTACAAACGCACCCAAATCCACCACAACAAGCTTAATATCCGTATTAGGTGTTGATGTTACCTGTATACCCACATTACCCTGCTGCGCAGAGCCGCCGTATAAAAACAGACCGCTCTCCTGTGCGGCGGTATTGTATGTATCGCTTAAAAGCCCCACATATACAACTCTTCCGCTGCAATTATGTATTTCCTCATACGAATAATTATTCAGTGTTTTGCCCTCTTCAAATGTATCTGCATTAATGGTGTACACCACTGCGCCCCTGCCTGTATTAGGCTTATCCGACAAATCATTGTAGCTGCCGCTTGACGCAACAGGTGCAAGAGCGTCTGCCGTATCACTGAGTCTTTTAAGCTCCTTATCAATTATTATGTTGTTTTCGTTCACAATATCAACATTATAATAATCCTCCTGCGCAGGCAGGGTTATATTATAGTTTGCTGTTTTTGTACTCATTTTTTATTCCCCCTTAATCAAGTTTTAATGCAAAGCCGGCATAATTGTAATTATTTTTAGTATTATTCTGAGCATATTTCAATGATAAATATTTCTGCCCATTTAATTCAAAAATTTCTCTCGTATCAGGTATAATCCCATATATTTTATACAAATCATCAGCTATAAGATTAAAATATGGCGGTGTAAACTTTGTAAGTAAAGTTTTACCCAAGCCATAATTGTTATAGCCATTCAGACCAGAATTATCGCCCTTGGTATAACTTGTCGCAATCGTATTTTCGGCTATTGTATACCATGATAAGGCCCTCGCACTACTGGTGTCATAAGCAAGCATACATATATGTTTTGTTTCATCATCCATACTTGCTGTAAAATGTATAAAATATGGTTGTGTTGAATAATAATCGGTTGACGACAGATTTATAAAATCCATTACAAAATTTTCTCCTGACCTGCATATAAACAAACCCAAAGTTTCAATTGGATAGTCCTGTGTGTATGAATTTAACCTAGTATAATCGGTGCTACTTGAACTAATGTATTTATATCCAAAATTTTCTGTTTCTGCATTTTTACCGCCCCAACCGAAACCGGCTCTTACTTTGTTATCAAGTACTCTTACTCTTTTATCGCTTTCTGTATCAGCTGTTACAATATCACCGAAATTGGAATTGATCCAGTCGGCAATTTTAGTAATCTGTGTCACCCTATCGTCGTCAATAGTTATTCCAGCACTGTCCATCACATTATAAATTTGTACATAATCCTTGTATGCCATTAAACCACCTCCGTATATACTCCAATTACACCTTCATCGACGACACCTGCCGCCTTTATTGTTACTGCTCCGACAATATCACCGCCGCCGCTTTCGGGAGGCTTTTCACCGCCTGTGCTTTCGCTAATAATAAGCAGCATTACATCACTCTTCCACACCGTTTCATCATCTGTTACCTCAAGCTGAATATCAAAGCTGCCTCTTTTTTGGGTAAATGCTCCTGCAATCTCCCATACAGCCTTACCGCCCTTCAGCTCAATACTCTGCCTGTATTCCTCACCGACAACGGCGCAAACCGCCTTGTCTGAAAACATCTCACTAAAAGCAAACGTAACCACGTCCGCCTTAGATGAATACTGCTTTACATTAATTACCCTGGGAGTGGGACTTCTCCCCTTTATCCCTATTGTTATTTCCATAAAAACCTCCTTTTCCCATTCTCTGCCCAAGGCAAATATACAATGCCAAAACTGCCAAAAACTGCCACACATAAGGACATTTATGCGAAAATTTTTAAAGAAAATTCGTATAAAATTAAATTTATGCGAATTTTAGATGAATTTAAAAGAAAATTTAGAAGAATTTTCGCATAAAATTCTTCTAATTTTAATTTTATAATAAAAAAGCACCTCTGAATTTAATCAAAAGTGCTTTCAATCAGCCAAAATTATTTACTTATAGCTTTTTTATTCCAAACAGCGCATTAAGCACAGACCAGTTCTGCGGAAAATCCCTCGCAAGATTCCAGTATCCCACGCCTGCAAGGTTATAGCGTTCAAGCAGCATAAGCTTTGCATTAATGCTCCTTGCGTCCTCAAACCATACCTCGTGCGTATCACCTGCATAACGGAAATACGGTGCCTGCGATGCCTCATTGTACGATATTGCCGCACCGTTTTCCGCCGCAATAATTATTGCCTGCTGCGGCGAGAGCGACGTTGCCCTTGTTACTCCCTGCTCATACGGCAGCGGCCAGTCGTAGCCGTAAAGCGGAATACCCATAAGCAGCTTTTGCGACGGTATCTCCGTAACCGCATAGGAAAGCACCTCTGCCACCTTGTTTATAGGCGCAACCGCCATAGGCGAGCTATAGGTATAGCCCCACTCGTATGTCATGGCAAAGGCAAGGTTTGCCGCCCTGCCGAGCGCAAAATAATCGTGTGCCTCATACAGCAGCCCCGGCTGGGTTGACGAGGTTTTAGGCGCAAGTGCAACCAGTGTAAAAAGTCCCTCCCTGTTAAGCGCCTGTGTTATACGCTCCACAAAGGCGGCATAGGCATACCTGTCCTTCTGCGGCACATATTCAAAGTCAATATCAAGCGCATAATAACCCTTTGCCAGCATATTTTCAATTATCTTATTTATCAGAATATCCTGCAAATATATTGAATTAAGCAGCACGTCCGCAAGCTCATTTGAAAAAGTACCCTCAGCCGTAAGCGTGGATAAAAGCATAACAGGCTTGACATTATAAGAGAGTGCAAGCTCAATAATCGCCTCATCATCTGGCACTATAAGCTCACCGTCGGG
>CABUWB010000220.1 GCA_902495025.1 uncultured Eubacteriales bacterium | reverse complement strand
TGGAAATGACAAACCTCTCCAAAAATTTGAGGGAAAGGCTTGCGGACAGCTTTTATATAAGTGATTTAAAAATTGTTGAAAAGCTGGTTTCAAATGAGGATAATACAATAAAATACTTGTTTGATATAGGAAATAATACTATAATAGAAAGTGTATTTATGTCCTACAGCTATGGAAATGCGGTGTGTGTTTCCTCGCAGGCAGGCTGCCGCATGGGCTGCTCCTTCTGTGCCTCAACTGTTGACGGACTTGAAAGAAATCTGCTTGCTGGTGAAATAGCGGGGCAGATATACAAAATACAGCAGGATACGGGCAAAAGGGTGTCCAACATAGTTATTATGGGCAGCGGTGAGCCGCTTGACAATTACGACAATGTCATTGACTTTTTAAATATTATCAACAATGAAAAGGGTCTTGGTATAGGTATGCGCCATATTACGCTCTCTACCTGCGGACTTGTTGATAAAATTTATAAACTTATGGAGCTTAAATTGCAGATAACGCTTGCAATTTCCCTCCATGCTCCCAATGACGATATAAGGCGCAGAATTATGCCTGTTGCAAAAAAATATTCCATTGACGAGGTTATTAAGGCGGCCAAGGTATACGCAGACACTACAAAAAGGCGTGTCACCTATGAATACTCCCTTATAAGGGGCGTAAACGACAGTGAGGAAAACGCACTGGAGCTTGCAAAAAGGCTGCATGGCTCAATGTGCCATGTCAACCTTATACCTGTTAATGATGTTAAGGAAAATGATTATATCCATTCGGGCGAAAAGGCAATAAAGGCATTTGCCAAGGTGCTTGAGGATAATTCAATAGAGGTTACCGTAAGGCGCAAGCTTGGCAGCGATATAAATGCCGCCTGCGGTCAGCTCAGGAAAAGGTATAAAGAAAGTAATTGATACAATATTCCGTATCAATAGTGAGGTGTTTTAATGCTGGGTATTGGTAAAACCGATGTCGGCAGGGTCAGGTCAAACAATGAGGACTCTGTTTTAATAAGTAATACGCCCGTCGGCGTGCTGCCAAATTTATACATTGTGGCAGACGGTATGGGCGGACACAAGGCTGGCGAGGTTGCAAGCAGCCTTGCAATAAAAAGCTGCTGTGATTATCTTGAAAGTGATAAGGCAAACGGCGGTGAAATACTGGACACGCTTATTGACTCCGTAAGGTATGCAAACGTATGCGTGTATAATGCAAGCAGGGAGGATAATAAGCTCTCCAATATGGGTACTACCTTTGTAGGCTGCTGTGTATGCGCTGCAGCTGTTTACATAGCGCACGTAGGCGACAGCAGGCTGTACAGAATAGGCAGGGATTATATTGAGCAGATTACATCTGACCATTCCTTTGTTGCCGAAATGGTAAAGGCGGGTAAGCTCACGCCCGAGGAGGCGGAAAATCACCCCGACAGAAACATAATTACAAGGGCGGTAGGCACAAACGAAAGCGTTAAGGTTGACGGCATTGTGCTTAATGCCGCTAAGGACGATGTAATACTTATATGCAGCGACGGTCTTAACACCATGCTGACAGATGAGGAAATACTGGGTATAATATCAGATACGGAGCTTAACCTTAGCGAAAAACTTACAAAACTTGTGGACTGCGCCAATGCAAACGGCGGCAGGGATAATATATCTGTAATACTTATTGACTTAGGGGAGGGACAGGCATTATGAAACTGAAGCCCGGAACGCTTGTTAATGACAGATACACTATAATTGAGAAAATAGGCTGCGGCGGTATGGCTGTTGTTTACCGTGCCAAGGACGAAAAACTTGACAGGGACGTTACCTTTAAGGTACTCAAGGAAGAACATCTTGACGATAACGAGTTTATTAAAAGGTTTAATGTGGAGGCAAGGGCTGCTGCAAGCCTTAACCACCAGAATATAGTCAGCGTTTACGATGTAGGCAATGACGGTGATATTTATTTTATAGTTATGGAATATATTGAGGGCTGCACCTTAAAGGAGCTTATCAACCGCAAGGCGCCCTTTGGCAACAAGGAGGTTATAAGCATTTCACTTCAGGTTGCCGCAGCACTTGCACACGCACACGCAAACGGCATTATCCACAGGGATATTAAGCCGCAGAATATGCTTGTGTCAAGCTCGGGCAAAAATGCGGGCTGTGTTAAGGTAACCGATTTTGGTATTGCAAGGGCTGCATCAAGCACCACCAAAACAGGCGGTGAGGCTATGGGCAGCGTGCAGTATTTCTCGCCAGAGCAGGCACAGGGCGGCTTTGTGGACGCAAGGAGCGACCTTTACTCCCTCGGTATTATGATGTTTGAGATGATTACGGGTACTTTGCCGTTTTCGGGGGACAGTCCCGTTGCGCTTGCAATGAAGCATATTAAGGAGCCTTTGCCAGATGTTGCAAAGCTCAACCCTAATGCGTCAAAAAGCCTTATCAGCATTATAAACAAGCTGACGCAGAAAAAGCCTTATTTAAGGTATCAGAAGGCAGAGGAGCTTATAGCCGACCTTAAAAGTGCGCTCAATGACGACAGCGGCAGCTTTGTACAAAGACAGAGTGATGATGAAACAGAGGGTCAGACCATAAAAATCTCATCAGAGGAAATGAAGAGGATACGCTCTGCTGAAACTGAAAAGAAAATTGTACCCGTACTCGGTGAAAATGACGATATATATAATGATGTTGACGATGACTATAATCCGAATGATGACGGCTACGACAAAAACAAGGAGCGTAAGGTAGTTATTGCTGCTGTAATTACCTCTATTGTGCTTATTGCGCTGTTAACCGTTGTGGGTATTTTTGTGCTTAACGAAATACAAAATCCTAAGGTAAAGGTACCCGATTTTGTGGGTCTTACCGCAGAAGAGGCGGAAAAGCTGGCACAGGAGGAGTCTGTAAACATAAGTGAGGAGTCAAAGCACAGCGAGGAGGTTGAGGTTGGCAGGGTAATTTCACAGAGTGCCGAAAAGCATACCAAAATACCTCGTGATGAAAGGGTAACGCTTGTAATAAGCCTTGGCAGTGAAAAGGTTGATGTGCCCGACGTTAAGGAGCTTAGCGAGGAGGACGCAAAGCTTAGCCTTGAGCAGAGCGGTCTGGGGCTTGGCGAGGTTAAGAGAGAGCCGAGCGATACCGTAATTGCAGGCGCAGTAATCAAGCAGAGCATAAGCTACGGTACAAAGGTTGACCCAGGTACGGTGGTTGATATATGGGTAAGCACAGGCCCCGAGGCTGGTACGGTAATTGTGCCAGATGTGCGCAATATCGACAAGGAAAAGGCTGTTGAGATACTGGAGCAGGAGCATTTGCAGGCTAAGCTGATTGAGGACTACAGCGATACCTTTGAGGAAGGCAAGATAACCGCACAGGGTGTAAACCCAGGCTCGTCTGTACCAAGAAACTATATTGTAACGCTTACGGTAAGCAAGGGCAAGGACCCTAACGCCACAACCGAGGCGGCTACACAGCCTACAACTCACCAGCAGGTAACGGTAACACAGGCTGCACCCAAAAAGTCCGTAAGTGTGCCTGTAATGCCCGAGTTTGACGCTCTTAACTTAAATCCCGACGAGGAAAACCCTGCAATAACCGTTAAGGTGGTTGCAAAAACCTCTGACGGCAGCAGAACGGTAATTGAAAACACCTACAACAAGTCTGATTTTCCATTTACCGTTAATGACCAGATTGATAAAAAGACAACCTATGAGATTTACTTTAACAATACTCTTATAAAGAGTGTGGATGAGAACTATTAATATGATAAAAGGCAGAATAATTAAGGGAATAGGCGGCATTTACCACGTTGCCGCTGACTCCCTTGTGTATGAGTGCAGTGCAAGGGGCAAATTCAGAAAGGCAAAAATTACGCCTACGGTGGGCGACTTTGTTGAAATATCGCTTACGGGTGAGGATAAAACAAAGGGAACTGTTGACCGCATCTGTGAGAGAAAAAACATACTGCTGCGCCCAAGGGTTGCAAATGTTGACTGAGCGG